>JAEWLZ010000052.1 GCA_023457295.1 Cyanobacteria bacterium OH_PDB_112 | reverse complement strand
CCCATAGAACTTATTACGGGGATTTTTTGTTTATGGCAAAAGTCTAAAAGTTCTATTTTTGAGCGCATTGTGTCTATGGCATCCACTACAAAATCAGGTTTTGTAGCGAAAATTTTTTCATTAATTTTTGCACTGTAAAACTCATCAAATATTTGAATTTTTATTTCAGGATTTATTTCTTCGCAGCGGGATTTAGCGACAGAAGTTTTCTTATGTCCTAAGGTTTTTGCGGTAGCATAAAGCTGCCTATTGATATTTGATGGTGCAACAGTATCAAAATCAATTAGAGTGAAGTTGCCTATACCGCTTCTTGCCAAGGCTTCACAGGCAAAAGAGCCTACTCCGCCGAGCCCTATAATGATGATATGTTTTTTTTCAAGCAATTTTTGGAAATCATTGCCCCATAATAATTCACTTCTTGAAAAAAATTCATTCATTATTTTTTTAGCTCAGCTATTTTTTTATACAGTTCAATTTCTTTATCACTAAAACTATTAGGCAAAGAAATTCTGATTTTGATATTATGATCGCCTGTTGTACCGGCAGGAGTTTTTATACCCAGCCCCTTTAGTCTTAGCGATTTTCCTGTTTGAGTTTTTGGAGGGATAGTAACTTTTACTACGCCTTGTATTGTTTCTACTGATTTTATGCAGCCTAAAACAGCTTCTTCCGGTGTTATATCCAAGGTTGAAGAAATATTATTGCCGTCTATTGTAAATTTCGAATTTTTTGCGAATTTTACAACAAGAAAGATATCTCCGCGATGACCATATTCATCAACTTTTCCTTCGTTCGAAAATCTTATTTTTGAACCTTCTTTAATTCCTTGAGGGATTTTAACTTTAAGGGTTTTAGTAATTGGCGAAAATCCTGTTTGTCCGCAATTATAACATCCATGCCCGCCACAATGACTACATTTATCCATGAAAGAAATTTTTACAGTTTTTGTTCCTCCATAAATACTATCTTCGGGGCTTATGATAATGTCTTGTGTGACATCAAGATTTTTAGATTTTGGGGAATGATGATTTCTTGCAGAGCTTTTATATTGCTGTCTTTGAGGAGTTTCTGCCGCATCTCCGAAAATACTTCTAAAAAAGTCGCTAAAACCGCCAAATTCGTCAAAATTTGTCCCGCCTTGAGAAAACCTCCTTCCGCCACTGCGTCTTTGAGAGGTGAATCCGCTAAAATCGCCAAAATTTATATTTATGTTTTCAAAACCCGGAGGTGGTGTAAAATCCGCTCCTTGTTGCCAGTTTGAACCTAAAGAATCATAACGGTAACGTTTTTCTTTGTCCGATAAAACTTCATAAGCCTCATTAATATCTTTGAATTTTTCGACGGCTTCAGGGGCTTTATTGACGTCAGGGTGGTATTTTCGGGCAAGCTTACGATAAGCTGATTTTATTTCTTTTTCGTCAGCTTTTTTTCCTATTCCTAAAATTTTGTAATAATCTTTATATTTCATACGCTTTTTGCCTGATATAATATTTTCAATTATAGTTTAAAATATGGACAAAGAAAATGATTTAAACATTTTTTAATATTTTAAAATATAACCCGAGTGTTCTATTTTTTTTAATCTACAATTAGGTGAAGATTAGGTTAAGGTTTATAAGAGCGTAGCATTTATGAAAAAATTTAGTTGTTTTTTAATTATTTTATTTTTATGGGGATTGAATCTCACTAAAGCTGAATGTTTTGATGTGAATAATCTTAACAATCGAGTTTATGATTTTAAAGTATCTCGAATAAAATCACCCAAATTTGAAACACCCAAGTTCGACCCTTTATATGTAAACTTAAAGAAAACAAGTCGAAAAATGCGTACTCTTGAAGCAAAGAGTCGACAAAAAATTTATAAGCTAAAAAATACTAATCTTCTGATAAATAAACAGGATTATTTAAAATCTTGTCCTATTGACGGCAAGACAATAATGACTTCCTCCGAAAATATAAATATAGATGTACAAAAAATTCCTTTTGGAAATGAAATCTCTCTATATAGAATAAATGATATAAACCCGCGTAAAAACGACGGAAACCCTGGTGGTAGAGGATATAATGAACTTATTATTTACACCCCTGAGTATGGTCTTAAAACAAATACTAACGAATATGGTAAAGAAGCTATAATTGTTGACAATAAAGTTGTAGCGATGAGCGCTATGGATTCTATTATTCCTTCAAACGGTTTTGTAATAAGCGGACATGGCAAGGCTAAAGAATGGATTGAAAAAAATGTTATTTTAGGGGCTAGAGTTGATATAAACCGAACCACAATGACTATAAGCAGTATGATTACTCCTGATACATATATTTTTGAGGCTCAGCAAAAAATTAAAGAGGCACAAGAAATAAACTGTTATTACAGAAATCGCAGGTATTCTATGGTTCAATCCGATTTTTATTTGGATAAGGCTAATGTGTTTTTGGATTATGCAAAATGTGCTTCTAAGTCACTTGATATTGTTATGGTAAAAAAGTATGCTCATAATTCAATTGTTTATTCCAATAGAGCCATTGCTTCTTCCGTGCCGTATTCTTGTAATGAATTGAAAGGCGTTTGGCTTCGTCCAAAAGACAAAAGCCCTGAAAAAATAGGTCAAATTTTGGATGATTTGAAGAAAACAGGTATTGATAATGTCTTCTTGGAAACTTATTATCACGGTCTGACTATTTTTCCATGTGACACTATGAAATCATACGGAATGACACCTCAACGTCCTGAATTTTCCGGTACTGACGTTCTTAAAATTTGGCTAGAACAGGCTCATAAACGTGATATGAAAGTTCATGTTTGGTTTCAGACTTTCTATATTGGGAATGATATTGTTTCTCCGATACCTAAACAACTTAAAATTAAACAGCAAGATTGGCTTAACAGACAATATTGGTTTGCTGATTCTGAATATGTTCAACCCTCAAAAGCAGAGCATTTGGGATATTTTCTTGATCCCGCCAACCCTGAGGTACAGAATTATTTGTTAGCAATTCTAAAAGAAATTGTTGAAAAATATGATGTTGACGGAATTAATATTGATTACATACGTTATCCTGTGTGTTCTCCCGAAAATTCTTCGGAATTTCTTTCAACGAGCTGGGGCTATACTAAATATGCCATGGATGAATTTAAAAAATCTTACGGGATTTCACCTTTAGATATTAATCCTAAAGATCCGGCTTGGTGCAAGTGGGAAGAATACAGAATGAATAAAGTTACATCTTTTGTGGAAAGATTAAAAGAATTAAAATGTTCACGTCCCGATATGGTTATTTCCGCAGTTATTTTTCCTGATAAAGAACAAAGTGCTATTATAAAACTTCAAGATTGGACAAAATGGGCTCAGAGAGCTTATGTCGATGCATTTACCCCACTATTTTTATCGTCAAATATTGAATTTACAAAAAAATATTTGAGAGATATGAATAATATAAAAAACCCTCAAGTTAAGGTTTATGCTGGGCTTTTCGAACCATTTACTCTTGTAGAACCAACTGTTTTACCGCAAGAAATTAAAGCTGTCAGAGAAGAAAACGCAGATGGCGTTGTGATTTTTGATTATGCGCATTTTACAACACCATATAGACAGATTTTATCCATAAGAGCTTTTAATAAAAACAGCAAATAAAAACCGCCTGTTAATCAAGCGGGAAATTTTAAAAGTTAGTTAGGTTAAGGTTAGTGTTAGGTATTTGGTTTTTTAAATTTTTTATGCTGATAAATTAAATTTGTCTAAATCTGACTTAATTTCAGCTTCTGCAATTGTTATATCGATATTTGGATCAATATTATCAATAATGCTATATTTTTGAGAGTTTGAAATGCTTGTAATGCCAAGCTTCCAGCAAATTTGATCCAAAAGTTTTTCTATTGCAGATTTATTATCACTTGCATCTGTGAAATTAAAAGAAAAATCATTTGTTTCAATTTTTTCAGCATTTGTTTCTTCATTTTCGATAGATGGGGCTTCTTCTGTTGTATTTTCTGTTTCATCCGTCTTTACAGCAGATGATGTGCTTGATTTGGTAACAGGGATTGTTATTGGCGCAATAGAAGAATCTTCATCAATATTGTCAATTTTTGATAAATCCCATCCGAAAAGCCTGTTGAAATAAGCATCATCTTCAAATGTTAGATTGCCGTTTACTTTTTTATCTTGCAAATCCATTGTAAATGTTCCGAAAACATTATTTGTTCCATCAGTTTTTTGTAATTCTGCAAGATTGAATCCTTTTACAAGGCTCATATCATACCCACCGGAGGTTAGTTGCCCGTTATTGTCTATTGCGGTGAGTATGATGTTGTTAGCCTGTAACTCCTCTTGTGATACATATCCGTCGTTGTTTTTATCTAAATTTTTTAAACTTTGGAAAATATTTTCTTTAGTGTCTGTTACACCAAGAATTTCCATCATTCCGTTAATTGTTCCGCTTTGGTCTTTGTCTTGCCCCAACATGTATTTTTGACCGTCAATTTCAACATTATAAGGGTCTGTTCCACTTGGACAAAGAATACTTTTTATTGCTGACATAGCTCCAAGTCTTGCTTCATATTCGCCACGAATTTGATTGTTTATGGCTGTTTCAATATTTGTAGTGACAAGATCCATTTTTAAACTTACTATTTTTTGAGCTGCATCAAAAATAGCTTTTGATAAATAAGTAGCAGTCTCAGAACAGTAATCGGTATTTTTTACATCAGCTGTAAGCCCGCCCACCGCATAAGTGTCTCTGACCATCCAGTTGATATATTCATCAATAGAATCACCTATTTCTGATAATTGCCCATCTTTAAGTTGAGAACCTTTATCGTGATTAAGTTCTTCTACTAAGCCGTCAGTACCTCGGGAATTGAAGCCGGCTGTCGGGTTGGTTCCGTCATAATTGCTATCTATACCTTGGTTCATATTCCAAAAAAGAGTATTGTAATCTCCACTTGCTAAAGTTACATCTTTTTGCATTGTTAAATTGGTAATAGTATAAGGGTCAAAGGTAGAGAAGGCTGTTTCATCCAAAAATAAGTTTTTGAATTGATTTGTTGCGGGAGTAATACTATAATCCCCTAATATATTAGAAATAGCATTCATTTGATCATTGCCGTCAAAACCTACGCGAGTTCCTGCAACATTTCTGCTGAGTACAATCGGAGCTTGCCCAAAAACATAATCATCCGTACTTGGTTTTACTGTTTGAGAATAATATTTTTGAGCATAATTAATAGCAAGGACAGCATTCATTGTGGCGGCTGTCATAGCTTCTTGTTCTCTTACAGTTCTGTCTAAATCAGCACTATCGTTATCCAATCTGTGACCGCCCGCTTTGATTTTGTAATAACCAAAAAGCTGATCATATATTGTTAAAAATTCTTGGGTAGCTACATCAAGTTGCTGTTTTAAAAGACTTGTTTTGGCCTCTGATGAAGAATATCCTATTTCGGGATATCCGCCGTATGCAAGTTCACTTTCATGTAATTCTGATTTTAAGAGATTAGCTTCTTTTTCAAGTTGATCATATAAATCTGAAAATTCAGTATTTGTATAAGTTGCTTGAAGAGCTGATCCGTTAAATTGGTAAGCTGTATCTATAGAGCCTGAAGTTATATCTTGACTGGTTAATGCTGCTGCTGCAGAATCGTATTTTTCTAAAAATAATTCTTTATAAGCTTCTACTCTGCATATTTCTTTATTGGAAGTATATTCAAGAGCATCTCCTGTTAAGAAAAGATCCATATGATTAGTATTAGTAGCTTCGAAAAATTTGTACCCGTCACTTATTGCAAGATTTGTTCCAAAAAGTGCTTTATATTCATTGATAAATTTGTCAGGCGCAAAATTCGCACCTTCAAAAAGACCGTTTACAGCATTTGCACTGAATCCCAGCGTACTAACTAAGAAGCTGTTATCGTAATATGAAAATTTTCCTATGTTAATGCTGTAATTGAAAGCCATACCGACTATACACCTTTTTAACTTACTTAACCTTTGTATATATATATAAAGTATATATATACGATAGAATTTCAGTTTTGAGTCGATTTGTTACATAACTTTACATCTTTAATTTCTTAAAAAATATTTTTCATAGCCGTTGCCATCCCTACCGTATTATTTAGGAAAATTGTATTTTATTAAATTGTCCTCCTCCGTTCTCCCCCGTCTTTGTCCCTAAGATAAAAGTCCTAATACTATGTCTTTGTTCATTCTTGTAGCTTGTTTATACAAACTTGTTGAGAAGTTTTGTAAAATCTGCGTTTTGAGATAACCTGACTGAACTTTTGCCATGTCAGTATCCATGATATTGCTTTTGGTTTCACCATACCCCTGAATTCTGCTGTCAATTGTGCCTAGAATACTTGTAAGCTTGTTTATCTGTGAACCATAGCTGCTTCTTAGTGAAGTTAGTGATTCAATAAGTTTATTTATTTTTGTTATTGTTGCTCTTGCATCAGCTTGAGTATCAACAGCAAATTTCAGATCATTTAGACCAAGTTTGAATGCTGTTGCAACATTTATCTGTGATGAGCTATTTGTATCTTGTCCTATTTGAATAGACTCTGAATATCTCTCTTTTGCACAAAAGGATGCTCCATAGTTTTTAAGTGTTGGGAAATCTTCCGATAAATCCCATACGTTTGTATCCCAATTGGCTGTAGGCTGAGGGTTTATGCTTGCATCCACTGCTACCCCTGCAGTTGTATGCTTATTATTATCATAGAAATTATCGATATAAGTCCCGACACTTCCTGATGCCTGAAATCCTCCAGGGCTTGCTATAGATGTAATAACGCCGCCTGCGGCGTAACAGTCAGTAACAGTTAACCCTGGAAATGTGCTAGTCCCTATCAATCCGCCCGCTCTGCTTGATGCAGTAATATTACCTGTCGCATAACAATTAGTAATAGAGCCCGTAATCCCTAAAGTAGGATAAATCATCCCTACAATTCCGCCGGCATCACCTCCGGCAGTTACATTTGCAGCTGAATAACAATTTTGAATAACATTATTGTTATGTTGCATTATACCTATAAGACCGCCTACTCCGCTTGTTCCCGAAATATTCCCTTCTGAATAACAATTTGTCACAAAAGTATTATGGTTAGATAAAGTCCCTGAAATCCCGCCTATACAAGTATAACCTGATACGTTTGCACTGCTTTGGCAGTTTACTAAATCAGAGCCTGCTTCAGCAGTCCCTGTAATACCGCCTACATAGCTTCTGCCTTTTACTGTTCCGGTAACAGAACAGTTAGTAATATTCGCCACGCCGCCCGAAGATGCTGCAACTAATCCGCCCACATAGTTACTGTTTGTTGCATTAATAGATACATTTTCAATAGATAGATTTTTTATGATTCCACCGAATGCAGAAAAAAGCCCTACTCTGTTTATTGCTGCCCCGGCTGTATCAATTTTTAAGTTTTTTATAGAATGCCCGTTACCTTCAAGATTTCCACCAAAAGTCACGGTAATAGCAGAATTATTCAATGTCCCTAAACTTGAAAAATCCAAATCTCCCACAAGAATAAAATTGCCTGATGCATGAGCAGATATTTTACTTACAAAGTCCTGTGCACTTGTGATAATATGTGCATCATTGTATCCCGCCGCTTTTGCGGCAAGATATTCTGCTTGTGAAACCGATGGAAGAAAATCGGCCTCAAACAACTTTTTATCCCCAAAAGTTGTCGCTTGATATGTCTGTTTTATTCCCGAAGTGAGCTCTGTGACTTCTTTTTGAACCATAGCTCTTTCTTTTGAAGTATACACCCCGTTAGAAGCTTGCAGAGCAAGATTCCGTATCCTTTGCAACGAA
>JAEWLZ010000051.1 GCA_023457295.1 Cyanobacteria bacterium OH_PDB_112 | reverse complement strand
TTTTATCTTTCATTAAGTTTGCGGCAAGTTTAAAATCATCAGTACTATTTTGAGCAAGAGCCTGCTGATTTGCCTGTTTAATTTCTTCATAAATTTCTTCACGATAAATACTAACATCTTTAGGCGCTTTTATTCCTAAACGAACAAATTCTCCACGAGTTTCAATTACAATGACCTCGATGTTATCATTTATTATTAATTTTTGTCCTGTTTTTCTTGATAATACTAACATTTTTACCTTCTGATTCGTGACACTTTAAAACTTAAATTATTAGCCAAGACCGCTTTTGAACAATTTTTGCCTGACCGAATAATCACTATCCTGAAGTATCATCTGGATTGCATTTTTATTGTTTACATTTATTACAATAGGTCCCAACAGATTTACAGTTGCCTGCTCAGGTAGCCCTTTAGGAATATTAACTATATTTAATGTCAAAACATCTTCAATGGTTGTCAATTCAAGCATTTTGGCATAACTTTCGGGCACAGTAAAAACATAATCTATACCAAACAATGCAGGGACCGTGACAGGAAAAGAAACTGACATATCTTCGATAGACTGAAGCCACTTAAAAGGTGAATCGGTGTCATAATCCACCAAAACATATTTTTTAAGATGCTCATAACCTAAAATCGGTTCTAAAAAATTGAAGATTAAATTATCATCAATCTCTATTAATCCGAATTTTAGCGTTTCCAATTTCATTTTTTTAAGAACTCCCGTTTTTCTCCAAGAAAAATTTAATTGTATCTTAGCACGAAATTTCAGATAAGGTCAAAACTTAACATAAGTAAAGAATTTTTATTTATCCTTGTTAGTGTCAAATGCACTCATTCCATCAAGCATTGCATTATTCATCATCATTTGAATAATCTCAGGTGAAATAGCGGATTTACCCCCATTTGAATTTTGCTGCTGCATCATCAAAACAGGTAGCATATCCATGCCTGAATTTTTTGAACCTCCCATAGCTCCCATCATCATGTTCAAGTTCATCAAATCAGAATTTTGCTGAACAAAATTATTTCCCGCTCCCTCCGTATTTTGGTTAACCCCGATATTTACATTCAAAAGCCCAGCATCTCTCAAGGTTTTGATTGCTTTTGCAATTTCTTCATCAGAAACAGACGCCGTTTTATCAGACCTGGTTTCTTCTTTTAAAGAAGGTTTATCAATTTTATCGGCTTTCTTTGATATTTTTTTGTCACCCGTGGCTTTATCAATATTTTCGATACCTTCTCTAGCATAAGAAACCAACTGGGAATCATTATTAAGTAAAATTACTTTTTCGTAATCTTCTTTAGCTTCATCAAAATTTCCTAACTTAGTGTTAGCCATAGCCAAATAATAAATAGCATAAGCATTTGAAGGGTCTTTTTTTCTGACCGCTTTCATTATTTCCAAACATTCTTGAGCATCACCCTTCCTGTAGGCTTCTACTCCATCTTGAAAAAGCTGTTCCGATACCTGTTGCGCCGAACAAGTATTAAGGATTAAAAAACATCCCAAAATTAAAACAAAAATATTTTTTTTCAGCTCAAAAATTTTTTTCATAGCTAAATTATAAACCTTGAAGCGAAACAGGGGGTGGTTCAAAAAAACGAAAAAAAACTAAAAATATACTCCCGATAAATGATAAACAAATGATTCAGTATCAATTCTTTCAATAAAGACCCGCAACCATTTTAGCCTACTTTAAGATTGTATTTCAAAATCAAATTATTATCTCACAGTTAATTTAAAAATATGATTATTAACAAAGTAGGTATATAAATAACTATAACATTTGTATAATGGTATACGTAAATGTCGACTACACAAATACTATAAGTAGTTTGACAAATTAAACGGCATTTAATTGTTAATTTATATAGGTGAAAAAAAGTGAAAATTAAAATCAAAGAAGCGGCAAAAGAAAAAAAAGGATGGAGTCTTTACAAGTTAGCAAAAGAACTTCATTTGCCTCAACAAACGGTTTATTCTTGGGCAAATGGAAGAACACAACCTTCTTATGAAAACATGGACAGACTATGTGATGTTTTAGAATGTTCTATCGGAGAATTATTCGAAGCTGAACCTGTTCAGCACAAATTAAATCTTGTCGTAAACAACTAAAATAAGTCTTAAATTTTCATACCTGCTCTTGACTGGAAAGTTTGGGGCTTGTTTATGTTGTATGAATTTTGAGGGATTTTAGTTACGGCTTTTTTCTCAAAAATATTGCCTTCGTTACTTTTTTGAAATTTTGAAGCCACAATATTTCTTATAATCGGTGTAAGGATACTAACAGCCAAAGCGGATCCGGCAAGACTTACTGTGTTTTTAAAGCCTATATGAAATTTTGTTATTTCTTCGACCTTTTCTTTTGAAAGTTTGGGTTTTATATCTTCCCAAGAAGCATTTTCAGGCAAATCTTTTTTTATTTTTTCTATCTCCGCCTTAACTGTTTTTGGAAAAATTTTGCCTCCTTTAACTAATTTTTCGGCTCCTTTTTTAAATCTATCAGTCATTACGAAAAATAATGCGACATTTATTGCGCCGTCGGCTAATTCTTGAGAAACTAAAAATTCTTTTTGTTCCCCTGGTATCCTTTTATTTAAGAGAACTGAGCCTGTAAAACACAAACAAGACAGACCGGTTGCAATAGTTCCGCAAATATTCTGCAAATTTGCCTGATTACCGATATGCTTTTGAGAATAATTTATAATACGATCCCAGAGGTTCATTTTTTGACCTCCTTATCTTTTTTTTCATTCATACCAAAAACATCTGCTGTTTTTTCGATAGCAATTTTTGCCAAAGGCATATCAATAGTAAAATCTCCTATTGCCACGCCTATTAATCCAACAACGGTGGATAGATTATCTCTAAATTTTTCTACTTTTTTATTATCTTTTAATATATTTCCTACTTGCTCTTTAAGTTTTGAATCTTTTATACTTTTTAAAAATTTCTGATGATTTTCTTTTTTTAATGCTTTGGTGATAGCGGCAATCGCAGCCCCTCTGACAACAAGACCCGAAATCGTGCCGACAACAACTTTTACAACTGTTTTTAATACGGAAAACTCACGGGTTTTTTTATCTGTCATCGGATTGCAGTAATCTATAATAGGCTGAAAAACCAACGCAGCAACGCCAAGCGTAGCTCTTTGCTTTAAACTGTCAAAATTATTAAACCAACAAAAAGGTCGTTGGGGCAAATATCTTGCTCCTGCAAAAGAAATATTTTTATTTTTGTACTGATAGTACTGACAATACCGCTGTTCTGACGTCGAAAGACGCATAAACATACCTCGTGAATATATAGTGTTCTAAAACGTTAAAAAAAAAACAAGGAAAAAATTGCTAAAATTTCAGCAAATATAAAGTTTTGTATACTTTAAACTATTTTGAATTTAATATAACAAATTGCTTGAAATTAAAATATGTTTGAGATACAGTAATAGTGAAAAAAAGCACAATATAATTTAAATTTTCATAAAATTATATAAAGTTTTTAATGATAGATGAATCAAAAGGAGAGTAGAATGGCTGCACAAGCACCTGAAAAGATTGATATTGCAAGGGTGGATGCGATTATAGACGGTTTTGAAAAAACTCCATCCAGCTTAATTGCGATTTTACAAAAAGTACAACATGAGTATAGATATTTACCTGAAGAAGCTCTTATCCGTATCGGAGTAAAAACAGGCATCTCACCTGCAACAGTGTATGGT
>JAEWLZ010000050.1 GCA_023457295.1 Cyanobacteria bacterium OH_PDB_112 | reverse complement strand
GTCCTATGCCGTCTAGTGGTGAAATAAGCCCTTGCAAAACATGATAAAGTCCTTTGAATTCACCTGTTTTTTCTATCGCAATAAGGTCTTTGGTTTCTGCTATTACGCAAATGACACTTGCATCACGTTTATTTGAAGAACAAATTTCGCAAGGATTTTGCGATGAAAGATTGTAGCAGGTGTCACAATATTTTATGGTTTGTTTTGATTCAAGCATTGTGTGCGCAAATTTTTCAACTTCGGACAGAGGCATTTTAAGAAGGTGGAAGGCCATTCTTTGTGCTGATTTTGGACCTATTCCAGGAAGTTTTTGAAATTGGTCGATAAGTTTTGCTAAAGGTTTTGTGTATTGCATTTTTTATCCCAATAAATTTCCAAAACCGCCAAGTCCGCCAAAGTCATCATCTTTTGTTCCGTTTGGAGCTTTAGGTTTTTGTCCTCCCATAAAGCCGCCTAATCCGGGTATATTCAATCCTGCTGTTACTTCGGACATTTTTTCTTTTGCGATTTTTGCCGCTTGTTTATTTGCATCCATTATTGCGCTTGATATAAGGTCTTCAAGCATTTCAAGAGTTTCTGCGCTTACGCTTTCGGGATTTTCAGGATTTATTGCTTCGGGTTTTAGTCTAATTGCTTTAAATCTTGTTTGACCGGATACATCAACTTCGATAATTCCGCCGCCAGAGGTTCCCGTCAAGGTCATTTCATCAAGTTCAGCCTGTAATTTGTTTGCCTGTTGCTGCATTTTTTGTACTTGTTGCATCATATTTTGCATGTTAAACATCCTGAAATCTCCTTTTACATTTAGGCTTATATTGATTATAATAAAATAAATAGCCTAAAAAGTCACGGTTTGCAATGATTAAAACAACCTATTTAGATGAATGTTTGCAAAGAGGAATAATTGTAAGATGGCCTACCGGTATTATGCCTATCAAGGTCTATATTTCGCCGTGCAGATGGTATGCGTCTAAAGGTAATGACAATTATACTTACAAGGCTATGGCAAAAAAAGCTTTTGAAACTTGGGCGGAAATTTCAGAAGGACTTGTTTCTTTTGAATTTGTAAATACGCTCTATGATTCGCAGATAAATCTTGAATGGAAACGTGTAGAGAGAAAGTCTTTGGGGTATTGTACGTTTAGTTATGACACCAAAAAAAGGATTTTTTCTGCAGAGGTCAGTATAGGGCTGTCTGATGGGATTTTGCATGGTGAGTATCAAAATATGGAAGAGGTTTATCATACCATTTTGCATGAAGTTGGACACTCTTTGGGATTGGGACACAGTCCTTTCAAGGAAGATATTATGCATGTTCCTCACCAGTACGGAGTGAAAGAACTCAGCGAAATCGACAAAAAAACTTTAAGATATCTTTATAAAATGCCTGCTGCTCATACTGCGCCTGAAGCTATAAAGCGCATTTGTAATGAGCCTTTTTCAAGTTTGGATGAAATGGTTATGTATATGGAAGGACATTATAAAATGCCGCAGCAACAGTCTGTTCAAGCTTCTTCTTCCTCAAATTCGGAAGACGGGAACTATGGTGCTGATTATGAGCAGCAAAGAGATTTGGTGAAAGAACAGGAAATGATTGCTGATTTAAATCTCTACAAAATGAGTTTGCAGAATATTCGGATTTCACCGAATATTAAATCTTATATAAATAAATCTGTTTTACCTGATAAAGATTAGTCTTCAGCGGGATTTTTTTCAGGTCTGTGAAACAGTACATAAACTATCGCAATGACAATAGCAAGTCCGAAAAAGAAAATATCTATGTTTTCTTTGATTTGACTTCCAAAGTGCACAATCAAAGATGAAAAAGCCAAAAAACGTAAAGTTCTTCCAATCCAGCAGGCAAAGAAAAACGGTATGAAACTGAGTTCAAAAATACCGCTCGCCATAGTGAAAATCATAAACGGAATAGGTGTAAATGCTATAATAAAAACGGTTAAAACGCCGTATTTTTGGCACATTTTTTCGATTTTATCAAACTGCGCTTTTTTATTTTTAAAAATGGCAAAAAATAATGCTCGACCGCCTTTTTGTCCAATCCAGTAATTCGTGGCGGCTCCCAGTGCAGATGCTATGCCCGACACTAATGCATAAGAAAGTGCAGAGGAAGGTTTAACAAGAGCGCAGGTAAATAGCATTACATCAGGAGGAAGCGGTAAAAAAATCGCCTCAAGGTAAGCTACAAGTGCCATTCCTGACAATCCCATCGCCATAAAGTAATCCACAAAAGGTTTTAAAAGTGTTTCTAGCATTTAATATCTGTCCTATAAAATTTATCTTTAAATTCCAACTTTTCAGCTGATTCATATATTTTATCATAAGGCTGCTCTGATGTGTAACACAAGCTTAAAACCCTTCCTCCGTTGGATTTTAGCTCGGGTGTTTTTTTGACTCCGGCAAAAAAAGTTTGGACTTCATCAGGGATTTTTCCGATAGAGGTATCTCTGGGGAATTTTTCAGGATAGCCTTTTGTTGCAATGGTTAGACATCCTGAAATGCCTTTTTTCCACTGCAATTTTGCTTTATGGAGCTTTCTTTTGATGCACAAACCAAAAAGTTCAAGCAAATCGCTCTCAAGGTGCATCATAAGTGCTTGTGTTTCGGGGTCACCGAATCTCATATTAAATTCCAGCAAATAAAAATCATCTTGAGCCCAAATAAGTCCTGAATATATTATTCCCGTAAAGTCGGCATTTTCTGTAAGCAGAGAATTTTCAAGTGTTTTTATAAAAGATTCAAGTTTAAGTTTTTGATTTTCTGTAAGTTTAATAGGGCAGTATGCTCCCATTCCGCCTGTGTTTGGTCCTTTGTCACCGTTTTCAAGTTTTTTAAAATCACGCGCGGGAATGAAAGGCAAAAGCGTTTTACCGTCAAAAAGACTTATCAAAGAAATTTCTTCACCATCTAAAAATTCTTCCGCAATAATAGTCTTTGAGGCTTCGCCGAATTTTCCTCCGAGGTATTCTGCTATTATTTTTTTTGTTTCAGTTTCGGTTTTTGCTATGATAACACCTTTACCTCCGCAAAGACCATCAGCTTTTAGCACAACAGGGAAAGGAATTTTGGGTATATTGTTATCGGTTATGATTTCGTATTTTGCAGTTTTTATATCGTATTTTTGCATAAATTTTTTTGCGAAAAGTTTTGAACTTTCAAGTTGTGTCCAAAATTTATTTGTTCCTATGCAGAAAATCCCCGCATCTTGCAAAATATCTACAATCCCTTCAGCAAGTTGGTTTTCAGGACCTACTATCGCAATATCTATTTTTTTTGTGGCGGCGATTTTGGCTAGTTCTTGTATATTTTTTGCTTCGATTATTTCTCCCAGTTCGCAAAATCCGTCATTAGCTCCCCATAGGTATAGTTTTTCCAGCAAAGGTGATTGTGAAATTTTCCAAGCAAGTGCATGTTCTCTTGCTCCGCTGCCTGTTATTAATGCCCGCACTTTTTGCACCCGTTATTTTTGCAACCACACCCGCTGTTATCTTGCATAAAGTCAACAACTTTGTCGTAAATCAAGCTCTCTATTACAATAGGATAAATTTTGTTTTCAACTTCATGAATTTTTTCTTCAAGTTCTGCCAAATTCATACTTTGTTCAATCATGACCGGAGTTTGTAAAATTATTTGTCCCGAGTCAACTTCTTTATCGGCATAATGAATACTTACTCCTGTTACTTTTGCACCGTATTCATAAGCTTTTTTAATAGCATTTTTTCCTTTAAAAGCGGGTAAAAGTGATGGGTGAATGTTGATAAAAGTTCCTAATTTTATTACTTTTTCGGGTAAAATTCGCATGTATCCGGCCAAAACATAAAGATCAAAAGAATGTTTTGAAAAATAATCAAAATTATCGTCAAAAGGCAGATAAATTGCTTCGGTATTTAGGTTTTTAGCCCGTTTTAAAACATTTGCATCAGCAATATCCGAAAAGCAAACTATTTTTACTCTGCTATTATTTTGAAAATGTTTAATAATGGCTTCGGCATTAGAACCTTCACCTGAGGCTAATACGGCTATTTTTATCACTTTTAATTGCTCCTATAATTCTAGGGTCATGTTTTTGTGTAATTTCAAGAACTTCGTCAATGTTGTTTTTATCTGTGATGAGAACCATTCCGCAGCCCATATTGAAGACTTTATAAGCTTCGTCTTCAGAGATTAGACGTGTTAGTTCATCAAAAATTTTCACCTTCGGCAGGGCAGATTTTTCAATTTCTGCGCAAAGTCCGTTTGGAATTATGCGTTTTATGTTATCGCAAATACCACCACCTGTTATATTTGCGGCAGCTTTTATCAGTCCTTTTTTGTTTAGTTCCAAAATTTCATTTATATAAATTTTGGTAGGAGTAAGAGCTTTTTTTATGTCGAAAAGCCCATCTTTTGCGAGTTTGTTTACGAGTGAAAATCCGTTTGTGTGGATGCCTGAAGAGGTAAGTCCCACAATGATATCACCTTCTTTTACATTCTGTTTGCCAAGCAGTGATTTTTTTTCGACAAGACCTGTTGCAAACCCTGAAATATCAAGAGTGTTTTCTCTTACTATGGTTTTAAGCTCTGCTATTTCTCCGCCTATTAGAGGGCAATTATAGTTTTGGAGCTGTTTTTGGAGTTCTTTTATTATATTTAGGCAAATTTCTTTATCAAGACTGTTAACCGCTATATAATCCAAAAAAAGCACTGGAAAAGCTCCAATGCAGGCAAGGTCATTCAAATTCATCGCAATAAGGTCATTTGCAATTGTCGCATAATCTTTTGCCTCAAGGAGAGGAAGGATTTTTGTTCCGATTCCGTCAGTTGTTGCGCATAAATAAAAATTCTCAAGATAAGGATGCTCAATTATACCGGCAAAACCTTCATCAGCTTTGTTATCAAGTATTTTTGCAATTTCTTTTACGGTTGCGTTTGCAAGATTTATGTCCACGCCCGAATTTTTGTAAGTGTAATCCATAAAACTATTTTAACGCAAAATGTAATTTAATCTTC
>JAEWLZ010000049.1 GCA_023457295.1 Cyanobacteria bacterium OH_PDB_112 | reverse complement strand
GACTTGAACACCATGAAAATACTGGCTAATCAGCATATCCGCCATCCCACCCTGTCCGCCGGGTCCGGTCGGGGTACTTTGGTAATTCGTTTCAACCAGAAAAACAGGTTTGCCCAATGCCAATTGTCCCGCATACATCGCTGAATTGCTTCCGTAAGCATCACAAGCCACAATGTCCATTTTTGTCTGAAGCGGCGAGATATGCAAACCCCACATCCGGGAATACGGATCAATCGCATTATAGAAAACGAATTTATGGCCAACTGGAATAAATCGAGTTCTATCTGCTACAACACCGTCATAAAGAGCGTTAAAATATTTATTCAGCTCCTGCTGGCGGAATAACTGCCAATCCAACCATTTCTGAACTTCGGCCATTGAAGTCGGAATCGGGGTCGTCGCCGGCGGAACGGGACTCGTAATTCCCCAGCGATTCTGCCAGTAACTTGAACTGGTTGAAATACCCTGGAGCCAGTTGTTCCAGGCCGTCTGAGCCCAAGTGGAATAATCCAGCCAGGAGGATTGGCCATACCCCTGCTCGTTGGTCAGATAAAAGGCGATGATATTCGGATACTTTTCAAAATATTGGATGGCGTGAGCCTGAAAATCGATCTGATCTTCCACCGCCGGCGAAGATGGACTGAAGGTCAGGAAACTCCCATCGACGTCGGCGGCACTGGAATCTTTCATCTTGATATTGCCGTACTTGGATAAAACCCAGGCGGGGGTATAATGAGGCACCAACTGCAGATGCACCCAGAGCCCTTCATCTCCGGCCCATTGAATGATCTGATTGACCTGCAGCGATTCAAAATTGAAACTATTGTCCGAAGGTTCGCAATCCCACCATGCGACATCCAGACCTACGCCGATCATCCCATAATCCTTCATCTTCTGAAACTCGGCGCGAAACCAGGCCTCATTATGCTGGGCATCGATCGCGGGAGCGTGCCACATTGACAACATGCCGCGGAGCGGCTGGCCGCCCACGAAAAGCTGGTGTCCGTCGACCATGATCTCCGGTACGATACTGAGCGTCACCACCAGCCCCGGGCTATAACCAGTCGAGGGATCATCATTCGTCGTAAACCATCCCTTTTGATACTCCATTGGACTACCGTAGCTGCTTTGATAGGTTGAAAAGGTCAGAAACAGATCACTCGCATTCACCGAAAGATTGGTTGTATTCGTGTCCCAATATTTCCCACTGCCCTGCTGACGATAGTAGAACTGGGTATCGTTGTTCGTGTAATCCCAAATATACTGCCGCTGTGTCGTTCCCCACTGGCCTTTCACAAAAACCGTTTCCCAGAAGTCATCCCGAATCCACGTAGTGGAAACAACTGTCGCATCGGTAATGATATACCCCGTCGGAGCCTGAAAGTGAAGGACCAATCCGCACTGGTTCGCTCGGCCACTGTTACTGACCCAACTGTTGCCAAGATAAACATTGTTATAAACGGACAAGGCATCGTTAATCTCGGCATCGCTGAGGATTGAACTTCCATCCTGATTACTGCTGACATCCCTCTGATAGACAAACGTCGGAGCACTTCCCGTATTGATCGCCGCACCCGCAGACACAACCATCAGGAACATCTGGATCAGGCACACGCTCATTAGTTTTTCCATAATAGATCCCTTTCTGAATGAGTTGAAAGCAGCAATACGTTATGGCAGTTTTTCTACCGATTCATCAATGAAATTACATCCCATCTTCATTGAAGGCGGCCCGAACAATCAGCAATCCGGAAT
The DNA here is from genome assembly GCA_023457295.1 of Cyanobacteria bacterium OH_PDB_112. Taxonomy (GTDB): domain Bacteria; phylum Cyanobacteriota; class Vampirovibrionia; order Gastranaerophilales; family CAJFVJ01; genus JAEWLZ01. The sequence goes on along the minus strand of JAEWLZ010000049.1, from coordinate 2,957 downwards.
TGTATTTTCTGGCTCGATCAAACATCTCTTTCGAGAAACGCCATTTGACATGGCCGTCGACATAAAGGATATTTCCACCTTCCTGTTTGTGATTCCAGATTCCATAATATTTTGCCCCTCCCATCAGCCAGCCATTACTTCCCATCCACGGGTTCCAGGGATTGTACGCCAATAGCCCGGTCCCCAAAGCCGCCCCAGAAGACAACTCACCGGCACGAAACGTACGTTTTTTTACTAAAGTCGTGTCGTCATCGTACTGGTAATATCCCAGATAGGAAATCGTTGCAAAATTTCCATGCTGGATATCTAACACTTCGGAAGCCGGGCAGTTGAAAAGACCTCGGCTAGCAAAGTCTGTGGTATCCGGGAGAGGTCCCAGATTCGATCCCGGAAAATATTCCTGAAGGCAGCCAAACCCCATGGGATTCGTCCAATCGGAAAGTGCCCGCTTTTCATACAAGCCGGGTGGAATAAAGCCGTTGTAGTCATTCGTGTAATAAACAAGCCCCGTTCCAATCTGATGAAAATTAGAAGAGCATTGTGCGCGTATGGAAGCATTTCGTGCCTTCTGCAACGCCGGCATGAGCATCGCGATCAACACCGCGATAATCGCAACCACCACCAGTAACTCAATCAAGGTAAAACCATTTTTTCTTTTCATTTTCGTCCCTTTCATACATTCTGTCGTTCTATCGTTTATCGTTTTGACGTGTCATACTCAACGTAATAAATGCCGAGAGAAGCCCGACGATAACCACCATGGCCAGCGGCGAGCAAAGAGCACCGGCTATCTCTTCGTTTTCACCGGAGGCCGAATCATCCGTCCCTGCGGTCTTCTCATCGGCCGTATCCACTCCAAATACTCTTGCATAATCGGCGTGATAATCCGCACCGCTCGTCCCCGCCCCGTAGTTCGCCGCCAGGATACCGAGGTCTCCGACATCGACCTTGCCATCGTGATTGAAGTCCCCCCGGCTCCAGGTCGCTCCGCTGGTCGTTCCATAATTGGCGGCCAGGATGCCCAGGTCGCCCACATCCACCTTTCCATCACTATTCGCATCCCCGGGCCCGGCATCCATTCGGACAATACAAAATTCATATGCCGACAAAGTTCCCGTCAGAATCGAACCATTCACCGAAACCGTCGGCGTCATCACCACGGCATTGGCATCGTATTGCGTTAAGACAATGTTTCCGGTAAAGGTTGCCGGCAACTGAGCCGTACCACTCCATACACCATCGCTCTTGAGATACAGGGCATTGCCCATCGTCAGGTACGTCGGCCCAACCGGCGAAACGGGCGATGTATAGCCGGCCAGGTCCAGGACATCCCAGAGCAACGGCTCAACCGCCGCCGTACTCATGACATCGAAAAGAGGTGTTCCCGCCACAACCACCCAGCCGCTGCCGTAGGGAACCGCCATGATCGCATATTGCGTAGTCGGGAGTCCATCCCATGTCGCCAGATACCGACTGCCGGAAACGGAACTGGTCAATCGATAGGAGATCCCAACACTTCGCGATTGTCCGGAACATCGAAGATGGGTTGCCCCGGAAGCATAGGTATAGGTGGTTCGGGAAGTCGAAGCCGCCGAAATCCCGGTCCAGGACGGCGGTCCGTTATCCCAGCACTCAATAAAAAGAACACCGCCGCCGTTCACCCAATTTTTGATCTCATCCGATTCCAGAACCGCACTGTCGGAAGCGTTGCTGACCGCAAGGGTACTGATGACTTTCAATGGATCCAGATTAACACCCTCGCCGCTTAGGCCTAGATAACACGAGGGTGTGACATCGTCGGAATAAATCACGCGGGAAAAAATACCATACTTGTCAAACCCACCGAGCAGGGAATTCAATGGATGCTGGAACATCCAGTACCAGTCGGCCCGATATAAAAATCGTTCCGTCGGAATGAGCAGCCCCGATTGAACCTCCAGCGGCCCCGTGTTCCCTGAAAAAGTCGAAACAATCCCCCCGGACGTTTTAACGCCCAGGGTCCCGGTCAGTGGCGAAGTGTCGGAATAAAACATGCCCCACGGAAATGAAGTCGAATCATAATTATTCCACGCATAAATCGTCTGAACCTGAACCCCATGAAAATACTGCTTGAGCAGCATATCCGTCATCGCCCCCTGTCCATCGGAGCCGGTGGGAGTGCTTGGAAAATTAGTTTCCGCCAGGAGAATCGGTTTATCGAAGGCCAACTGACCGGCCAGCATGGTCATGACACTGCCATAGGCATCACAGGCGACGATATCGGTTTTCGTCTGGAGCGGCGAGAGATGCAAGCCCCACATCCGGGCATGGGCATCGAACGCATTATAAAAAACAAATTTATGACATACCGGGATAAATCGGCTTCTCGCTGCAACGGCGCCGTCATAAAGTTTGTTAAAATACCTGTTCATCTCCTGCGACCTGAAGAGCTGCCAGTCTTTGTACTGCTGGCCGTTATCCGAAGCGGGAATCGCCGTCGTCGTCGGTGGAACCGGGCTCGTAATCCCCCAGCGGGTCTGCCAGTAACTTGAATCGGTGGAAATTTCTTGAAGCCAACTGTTCCACGACGATTGTGCCCAGGTGGAATAATCCAGCCAGGTCATTTGGCCGTACCCCTGCTCGTTGGTCAGATAAAAGGCGATTATATTCGGATACTTTTCAAAATATTCTATGGCGTGAGCCTGAAAATCGATCTGGTCGTCCACCGCCGGCGAAGATGGACTGAAGGTGAGAAAACTTCCATCCGCGCTGTTACCGGAGGAGTCTTTCATCTTGACGTCACCATTTTTGGAGAATACCCAGCCTGGGGTATAATGCGGCGTCAGGAGCATCGTCACCCACAGCCCCTCTTTACGAGCCCATTCGATAATTAAATTCACCCCCAGCGATTCAAAAACAAAGTTCCCATCCGTGGGTTCACTTTCCAACCAGCCGGCCTCGAGCCCCACACCGGTAAT
>JAEWLZ010000048.1 GCA_023457295.1 Cyanobacteria bacterium OH_PDB_112 | reverse complement strand
AGTGTAAAGGAAAAAGACTTAAAAATGGGTTTGTCGTCTAATCAGGCAAGATTTTTATCTCTAACCTCAAGGCAAGTTGACCTGGAGCATCGTATCCAGCAAATTTGCCAGAGACGCTTGCGTTTGTCTTCTGAGCTTGAAAAAGTTGCTACACAATACAATAATTCAATATCAAACCGTAAGATGTTCACAAAATCTTTATCAGGATTGCAAAATCTTTCTATGAACAGTCTTGAAAAAATAGGATACAAGGTAATTGATAATAATACGGGTGAACTTGTACATGGACTTATGAAAGCTGTTTCCGCTCCTAGTGCTTCAGCTACAACAATAAGTTCCGAAGCAGATTTCTTAAATCTGATAAACACCATAAATGCCGGTGGAGCAGCTGCTACTGCTGCTTTGAACGGAAATTATGTACTTGGATGTGATATTGATTTATCTGACAATGGTACATTTGCTAGAAATGTTATCACAGGAACCTTTATGGGAACTTTTGACGGGCAAGGGCATTCAATCTCGGGAGCTACTATTACAGCTTCTGGCTCTGATCAATGTATAGGTATTTTTGCTGCAAATGGCGGAACTATTAAAAATTTACAAGTAGAAAATGCTACTGTGAACTGTGGGAATTATCCTACACCGGGCTTTTCTTATGTTGGTGTACTGGTTGGTGTCGGGAACGGTATTATTGATAATGTTGCCGTTATAAATTCAAGTCTGACTACGGGTTCCAATCATTTTGCAATCGGAGGAATAATAGGAAGCCAGGGTGGCACTATTTCTTCTTCTTATGCTGATGTAAATGTTACAACAGGCAATAGCACCGCATTTATAGGTGGTCTTGTCGGTGATATGAATGGCACAATATCAAATTGTTATGCGACGGGTAATATAACAACCGGAGATGGTTCAATGATTATAGGTGGTCTTGGAGGAGGCCTTGATTTTGGAAATAGCGTTACTAATTCATACTATACAGGAAATATAACAACAGGAATTAATAGCAGTAATATTGGAGGTTTGGCAACCGGAACTAATGCGGGATCTTCTATCACAAATTGTTATACAGCAGGAAATATTTCAGTTGGTTCCGGATCTTCTAGTTTAGGTGGCTTTGCCGGTGTTGCAGCAGCTGGTACAATTGATGCGTCAAACTTTTACCAAAATAATTTCGGCTCTACCGCAGGTGGTGCTGTCACAACTCCAGCAACGGCAACATCAGGGTGGGATACAACCGTTTGGGATTTATCAGGAACTTTACCCGTATTGAGAAGTGAAGGAGCATCTGCAAATCTTGAAGAAAAATTGCGTTCGGGCAGATATTCTCTTGTCAGAGAAGCTGATGAATTCACGCAAGATCCACTTGCTCTTGAAGGTGATGATTATGAAATCATTGACTGGCGTAATGTTCCTGAAATTAATGATGAACTTTACAAAGGTGATGATGTAGAAGCTGAAAATAAATACGATAAGACAGTAGAAGAAATAAATGCTCAAGATAAAAAACTTCAGCTTGAACAGACTTCTGTTGAGGTTGAATACAAAGCTATAAGCTCTGAGCGTGAATCTGTCAAAAAAATCCTCGACCAAAATGCACAAAGTTCATTTAAATATATCTCATAAAAATATTCTTAAATAAATTTTTTAACTCTTTTTTTGTTTTATAATCAAAGCAAAAGGTGAAAAAGGTAAGAATATGTTTAAAGATATAATTTTGGATAAAGTAAATAAAGCAGTCAATGCAGCAGGGTTTGAGCTGTCGGAAGAAACTTTTTTTCGAATAGAAACACCTAAAAATCCCGAATTTGGCGACTTTGCGATAAATGTTTCTCTACTTGCCAAAACTGCTCGTATGGCACCGCCTTTAATTGCACAAAAAATTGTTGAAAATATTGATTTTGAATGTGAAATTAATATTGTCGGAGGGTTTATAAATTTTAAACTGACAAAAGAACAACAAAATTCTATTATTCAAAAAATTCTTACGCAAAAAGAAAATTTTGGTCAAAATAATTTGGGTAATAGTGAAAAAATTATTTTGGAATATGTTTCCGCTAATCCCACAGGACCTTTCCATATAGGACATGGGCGCTGGGCAGCAATGGGAAGTTCGCTTGCGGAAGTATTGAAATTTTCAGGTTATGATATTTTTCAAGAATTTTATATTAATGATGCGGGCAATCAAATCAATTGTCTTGCAAATTCTCTTAAAATAAGAGTTTTGCAAGAATTAGGAGAAAAAGTCGATTTTCCTTCGGATGAAACAGAAATAAAAAATTATTATACTGGAGATTATTTAATTCCTGTTGCAAAAAAATATATTAAAGAAAAAAATCCTGACAAAGATTCTTTAGACATAAATGGACTTGGTGAATTTGCAAAAGCGGAACTTTTTGCGCTTCAAAAAAATCTTTTGGAAAATTTTGGTGTGCATTTTGATAAATTTTATTCAGAACTTTCTCTTCATGAATCGGGTGAAGTTGAAAAAAGTATAAAAGAACTTCAAGAAAAAGGTAAACTTTATGAAAAAGACGGCGCTGTTTGGTTTAAATCAACCGAATACGGTGATGATCAAGATAGAGTAATTAAAAAAGCCGATGGTTCGAACACTTATTTGACTGCTGATATTGCATATCATAAAAATAAGTTGGAACGAGGATTTGAACGTATGATAAATATTTGGGGAGCGGATCATCATGGCTATGTGGCAAGAATGAGAGCCTCCATAGAAGCTCTCGGTTATGAAGGCAATAAGCTTGAAGTCCTGCTTGGACAGCTTGTAAATCTTATCATAGGCGGTGAGCAAACTCGCATGGGTAAACGAAAAAAAATGATCACTCTCGGTGATTTAATTGAAGATGTTGGTGTTGATGCAACACGTTTTTGGATGATTATGCGAAGTATAGATACTACTTTGGATTTTGATGTTGATTTGGCAAAATCATCAAGCGATGATAATCCTGTTTTTTATGTGCAATATGCACATGCCAGAGCGTGCAGTATTTTAAGAACAGCAATAGCCAAAAGACCTGACACGTCTGGAGAAGGTCAGGCTTTGCCTCCGTTCTTCACTAAGGAAGAAATTAATAGTATAGAGCAGAATCCTTCCGCTTGGGCGGCTTTATCTGTTGATGATGCAAAATCTGTTTTCGCAACACATAATTTGATTATGAAACTTGAATCTTTTGAAGAAACAATACTTTCTGCCGCCAAACAACGCGCGCCATACCTTCTTTGCCGTTATGCGCAAGAATTGGCCGCTGATTTTCACAGGTTTTATACATTTTCAAGAGTTCTTAATGTGGAAACTGAGCTTATGGAATCACGTCTTGCTATTGTAATCGCATTTCGTCAGGTTTTGGCAAATACTTTAAGACTTTTAGGGGTAAGCGCTCCTGAGTCTATGTAAAAATTTGGTAATAATAACTCATGAAAATTTTTCTTTAGCGATATAATTTTTTAAGTGTCATAGAAGTAAGAAGAATTATCATGAAAGTATTTGCAAGGAAAGTTCCTGACAGCCTGATAAGAGGAATAGTTCAAGACGTAGCAGTATGTGGCGTAAATTCTATTTATTATCGCAATAAATTATCACAAAAAGAAATAGTAACAGGGGTAGTAAATTTGTTACAACAAAAGTCTTCTCGTGAATTTTTGCGTGAAGAAAAATATCTAAACAAAGTTAATCAACATCTGGAACAACAATCCAAAAATGAAAATAAAAAGCCTGCAATATCAACTAAAGTTAATTTATTTAAAAAAGTTATTAATAGTTTGAATTTTTTTAAAGGCAGAGAAAAAATCGATTTGACAAAATATATGCTAATCAAGCGTAAACACGAAAAAATTGTTCAAGAATTTTTATTTAAGTACAATCTATATACTCAGAAAAAATTTCCTACAATGTTGGAATTGTTGAATAAAAGGCTTTTAAATAATCGTAATTTACCGAAAGATCAGAGAATGTCCAGATATAATCACTTATTTGGCAAATATGTTGATAAGACAGTAGAAGAGATCAAATCA
>JAEWLZ010000047.1 GCA_023457295.1 Cyanobacteria bacterium OH_PDB_112 | reverse complement strand
AAACCAAGTATTACAACAATCAAGCGGAATCTTGTTGAAACAAGCAAATCAATCAACACAAATAGCACTATCACTACTTCAGTAGTAAGTAAAAGTTGATTTAAATTTTTTAACCTAATATAAATCAGCTCAAGGGAAAAATCACTAACCCTGCGGACTCCGCAGGGTTTTTTTTACGGATTTTTCACAAAAGTTATTTAAGAGAATTATTTTGACTTAGTCAAATATCGTACTTTATTCTATGTATTTTATGCCAAAAAAGAGCTTTAATTCTTTTGCCAAAAATAAAAAGATGATAAAATTAAAGTACTATGAGTTTAATTAGAGATTTTGTAAAATCATTACCGAAAAGCACGGATTGTGATGTTAAAGCCATTATTAACGGTGATAAAGATATCCTGCTATATAAAGGTACAATAATAGGAATTAATGACAGAATTGATATCATGGAAGTTCCTGAAGATGCTTCTGTTGAAGTAATTGATGCTGCTTATGGCAAAATTACTTTAGGATTTTTTGATACACATACCCATGGCGGTTACGATTGCTGTTTTAATGATTTTCAAGAAGAATCTCTCTACAATCTTCTTATGCAATTGCCAAAACATGGTATTACTTCTATTTTGGCAACTATTATGACAGCATCTGATGAAGAAATCAGAAAAGCAATTTCAAAAATTAAAACAGTCGCTTTTGCAATGCCTAAAGGTGCTTGCAAAATTGAAGGTATTCATCTTGAAGGTCCTTATCTTGCGAAAAAATTTGCAGGAGTTCATCCCCAAGAACATTTAAAAATGCCATCTGTTGATCATTATAAAACTATCGAAGATGAGTTTATAAAAGTAGTAACTCTTGCTCCCGAATTAGATAAAGACGAAGCTTTGACAACTTATCTTAAAAGCAAAGGCGTAAAAGTATCGGCAGGCCACTCGGAAGCATCTCCGGAAGTGATGAAAGATATTCATCAAGTAACACATTTGTTCAATGCCATGTTGCCAATTAATCACAGAACGCCTTCTTTAACTTCAGACGCTCTTTTCCGTGATGATGTTAACGTAGAAGTCATAGGTGACGGAATTCACATTGATAATGAAACTTTGAAATTAATATTCAAAATAAAAAAACCTCACAATGTAATGCTAATAAGCGATTCTTTACCTATCGCCGGTTCAAATTCTCCAAAAGGCAGATTTGCCGGACAAGATATAATGATAAGGAACGGAAAAGCCCTTACTTTGGGAGGGACTATCGCAGGAAGTATCAAATTTTTGGACGAAATCGGCGCAAGACTTATCAAAGATAAAATCATCAACTTTGAAACATTTATACAATGTGCAACAATTAATCCCATTAAAAATTACGGATTGCCTTATGCTCTTGAAGTAGGAAAAAAAGCCGATCTTATCATTTGGAAATCAGATAAACCTCATATTTCAATTATTGACGGTCAACTCATAAAATAGTTTGTAGTATAATTATCTTTGCTAGAGATTCATTGTAATTAAATCGAAAAGGTCAAAAATGATTATACCAAGTATTGATATAATGGACGGAAAAGCCGTTCAGCTGGAACAGGGTCAGAAAAAAATTTTAGAACGTGAAGATGTTTTTGGACTTGCAGAATATTTTTCACGCTTTGGAGAAATAGCGGTTATAGACCTGGATGCAGCAATGGGCAAAGGCAACAATGAAGAACTCATAAAAAAACTTTGCGCAAAATACACCTGCCGTGTGGGTGGAGGAATCCGTGATATAGAAAAAGCCCAAAGACTCATCTCTTACGGAGCAAAAAAACTCATCATAGGGACAGCCGCAAGTGAAGAATTCCTTTCGAAATTGCCAAAAGACCGTCTGATTGTAGCGATAGATGCCAAATTCGGAAATGTAGTTACAAAAGGATGGGCAGAAAATACAGGCGAAACACCTCAAGACTGGGTAACTCGTTTTAATAATTTATGCTCTGGATATCTTTATACTATTGTCGAAAAAGAAGGAATGATGGGCGGTACAGACCTTGAAGCTATTGAAAAAATATCAAAAACGACCAAAAACCCAATAACTGCAGCAGGCGGAATTTGTACCGTTGAAGAAATTGTGCAGCTTGAAAAAATGAATATTTCATCGCAACTCGGAATGGCAATTTATACAGGAGCCTTATCCTTGGAAGATGCATTTTGCGCAGTATTGGATTTTAAAAAACAAAACGGACTTATCCCTGCAATTGTACAAGATATCAAAACAAAACAGGTTCTTATGCTGGCTTATTGCAACGAAGAAGCTGTAAGAAAATCTTTAAAAACAGGTAAATCAACTTATTTTTCACGTTCTCGTAATGAACTTTGGACAAAAGGTGAAACATCAGGAAACACCCAAAAACTTATAAGCGCAAAATTTGACTGTGATAGAGACACATTGCTTTTTAAAGTCGAACAAAAAGGTCCTGCTTGCCACTTGGGAAGGTTTAGCTGTTTTGAAGACAGAGATTTTGTATTGGAAGACCTTTATGATTTACTTATTGAACGTAAAAATAATTTGCCTGAAAAATCCTTTACCACAAAGCTTTTCAAAGATGCTGATTTTTTGAAATCGAAAATTCTGGAAGAAGCAAATGAAGTTGTCGACTTTGAAAACGGAGAAGACGATTTAGGATGGGAAGCGGCTGATTTGACTTATTTTGTGCTTACTTTAATGGCAAAA
>JAEWLZ010000046.1 GCA_023457295.1 Cyanobacteria bacterium OH_PDB_112 | reverse complement strand
TCCAGCCAAACCAGACGTGCAGGCTGCTGGTCAGCCATGCCGATAGCGCCACGATGAACACCACCGTGGCCGCGTAGCGCGCAAAAGAACCGCTCACGCGCGCGCGATAGGCAAACACGAGCTTTTTGTTGAGGATGAAGTTGAGCACCGAACTGACGATGCGTGCCAGCACCGCCGCCAGCCCAATGCGCGCGATGATGCGAAACGGCAGAAAGCTCACATACTGGTTGAGGGAAGGCACATGCGTGCGGAACAGGTTGTTGAGCAGCAGGTACAGGCCATAATCCACCAGAAAGCAGATCATGGACGCCGCGATGAAGCGCATGAACCGGGCGAAGATCACCTGATAAATGCGAAAGCTGTCCCGCACGGGGTGGAAGTGACTGCCCTCGTTGTTGTTTTCGTACACGGTTTCGATGGGCAGCGCGCGAATCGGGATGCGCTCGGTGGCGCAATCGATCAGCTGGTTCATTTCATACTCGTAGCGATCGCCGCGGGTTTGCACAAAGCGCGCCATCAGCTCACGGGAAAAGCCCCGCAGGCCGGTTTGCGTGTCGCGCACCAGCTTGCCATACAGCAGCAGGAACACAGCCGTGGTGATGCGGTTGCCCATGCGGCTTTTGGCGGGCACGTGCGCCTGGGAGAAATCCCGGCTGCCCAGCAGCAGCCCCGTGCCATCGGCATGCAGTGCCTCGGCCATGCGCAGCGCATCGGTCACGGTGTGCTGGCCATCGCTGTCCGCGGTGAGCACGTAGCGGCACCCCGGGCAGTGCGCCATGAGGTGCTGCATGCCGGTGCGCAGCGCGTAGCCCTTGCCGTGGTTGGGCGCATAGCGCAGCACGTGCACGGTTTCGTCGCCCGGGGCGGCGAGGCTTTCAAAAATCGGGGTGTAGGCGTCACCCGAGCCATCGTCCACAATCACGATGGTGGCAAAGCCCGCCTCGCGCAGCGCCTGCACGTAGGGGGGCAGCTTGGCATCCGGCTGATAGCTGGGGATGAGAACGGCGACATCCGCTGCGGATTGGTTTGACATGAAAAATCTTCCCTTTCCTTGGTTTGCGTGGCATGCTTACCAGGTGGTATCCAGGTAGTCGCTCAACAGCGGCGCCCAATCTTCGCCGGTCACGGTGGCCAGCAGGCGCTCAAAATCGGCGCGGGTCGGCTGGGTGAAGGCGCAGGCGGCATAGTAGCGCGCCAGAAAGGCATCCAGCCCGCCAGAAAGCGCGGTATCCAGCGCGCACAGCGCCGCCGCGCCCCGGCCGTAGACCACCACGCGGTACTCGCTGAGGTCGCCGAAGTAATCCACGGGGCTGCCGGGGGTCACTCCCCGGGGAATGGTCACGCGCATGGCGGCTTCTACGCGGGAAAACTGCAGATCGGCACGCGCGGCCTGGCTGCGGGTGGTTTCCCAATAATCCAGCAAGGCAAACTCCGCCAGCGCTTCATCCTGCCAGGGCTGGTTGAAGCCATCGCTGCCGACCACGGCGCTCCACCACTGCAGCGCCACCTGCCGCGCCACCAGCTGCTCCAACGCTTCGCCACCACCGGCGAGCGCCTGCGTGCCAATCATCGCAAGGCTGGGGTAGGTCATGGCCTGCAGCGGCAGGGCGACCTGCGCCAGCGTGAGGGTGGGGTAGGGGTAAGCGCCATAGCGCGCCGTATAGCAGGCCAGCGCCTGCGCCCCATAGCGGCAAAGCAGCTGCGCATCGGCAGCGGAGGCGGCGCAGGCCTCCACCAGCACGCCTTGTTCCAGCCGTTGGGCGCGCTGATAGGCCGTGCTCAGGCACAGGGCAAAATCCCGCACGGCGAGGGCGGAAAAGCGCGTCACGCGCAGGCCATCCGCCGCGGGCGCGGTTTCGGCCGCGGCGCTGCCCACCACGGTGTACCCTTGCGAGGCTGTGACGCGCACCGTGTAGTTGCGGCACTCGCTCACAAAGGGGTCACCAATGGGGGCATAGGCGTCGGTTCGGTACGCGCCATCCTCAAAAGGCGCGGGGATCACAAATGCGTTGCCCAGCGCCCACAAGCTTTCCTGCGTGCCAAAGCGGTACGCGGCTTGCGGCACGGTGAGCGTATAGCCCAGCCGCAGCGAAAGCGTTTCGCCGGGCGCCCAATCAGCAGGCAGCGTGAGCCGCAGCACGGTGTGGGCATCATCCCCAAACGAATAGGACAGCCCCTGCGTGGTGCCCTGCGCATCGGCCAGCCCCACCAGCGTGAAGTGCAGCCCGCCTGCGGAAAACCCGCCCGGGTAGCAGGCATCGTAGAGCTCGTCGATGGCGGCGGGCGAAAAATCCTCACTGGCAAAGGCGTTGGCATAGGTGCGCAACACCGGCTGACGCTGCGCGACGCCGGTACGGTTCACCAGCGTGAGCGTTTGTTGCACCGTGAGGGTGTGAGCAAGCGGATCAAAGGCCGCGTCGATGGTGATCTCATCCAGCCCTTGCGCGGCCGCGAGCAGCGCCGTACCTGGCGTGGGCGGGCTCAGCGGCGCGGGGTTCGGCCACAGCCACAGTGCCAGCGCTGCCACGCTCAGGGCGGCCACGGCCAACCCGATCCATGCGCGCCGCTTGTTCATGAAGGAGCCTCCCTGCTTTGGATACCTGTATTATAC
>JAEWLZ010000045.1 GCA_023457295.1 Cyanobacteria bacterium OH_PDB_112 | reverse complement strand
GATCACAGGTTCTACGCTGGTTCCAACACGCGCCTTGCTATCCAGCAATAATCTTGTTGCTTCGGGCGGCAACAAGGAATTTCTGGTAACGCAGACCTGCCGCTCGCGGGAACATTCCAGCTGTTGCAGGTTTGCGTTGGCTGCATTGGTACCCCTCCGCGACAGGCAGGTCACGCGCATCCCAGTGCATCGACGGGGACGAGGCAACACGGTACGCCTGATCGTCGTGAGGAGATTTTGTGCCCAAGGACATACTGCTTGAGCGTTTGCCCCGTAACCGTGGGAAAGACGCAGTTGAAAGGAAAGGCGGATACCTGAAAGCGGTCGGCCACCGTTTGTAACGATACCGGTTCGCGCAGGTGCCCTTGGATAAGCTCCACCGCATCGTTGATCAACCGTATCGTTTCATGCTCAAACCCCCGCAGTATGCCTTACCAGAAGGCAGGTAACGGCCCGGTGAAAAAAAACGTCACAATGCCGATGGTGTTCAGAAACCCGTGGGCAAGCGTTGCCGCCCATGTATTCTGGTACCTGATCTTCAACGCGGCAAAGAACATGGCATCGATGATGGTGATCAATATGCCCACCAAGCCCTGCTCCACGTGAATAAAGCCAAATAGGACGTTGGCAAACAGCATGCCCGCAACCAGGCCAAGCTTACCGCTTGGCAGCAGCGTTCGCATGCGCTCCATCAATACGCCGCGGAACGCAAATTCTTCCAACAGGCCACCCAACAGCCAACCGCCCGCCAACATCATCAAAAGCATGGGCACATTGCCCTGCAGCGCCTGATACCCGCTCAAATCGCGCACCGTGCCTGTGAGGCGTGAGAGCAGCGGCAACAGCAGCCCGAAATCCACCACGGTCCACAAGGCGGCCCACAGCAGGCACATCCCCACCATCCAGAGCGGGTGCGGTTGCCGCCGGTATCCAAAATGGGAAAGCGGCTCCCGACGGATCAGCAGCATACCGCTCCCCACCACCGCGATCACCAACGCGGGCAAAAGCAGATCCAGCGCGACACAGACCACCGCGAAACCCAGTTCCAACACCGCCAGCATTGTCATCAACCGTTGCTTATTCATCAAGAAGCCCCTCCCAACCTGAGTGCCGCGGCAATGGTTCTCTTCTCACACCACATCATTATACCGCATGGGTATATTTTTGCACACAAGCAAGGCAAAGTCATCTCGGATTGGGTCTGGAAAAGCGCGCACCTTCAAACTGCTCCACCGTGAAACAAGCCGGCCGCGGCAACCGAGCCGAATGATTTCATTGCTGAAACGGACTATGAGCGGCAACCAGCCGTTGGCCTGTTCCATGCGGATAGCGTTACCGGTGCCAGTGCGGTCGGGATCGAGAAGATGCCCTCAGTCCTTGTTTCCATCTTATTTGCTCCCATGCCGTTTCAACTTGCGCCAACTGAACCGCTCCTTCACGCCGCGGCACAGCGTCACGGTCAAATGCGCCACGGCGAAGCCCCGCACACGATGACACCTCTCCCGGCATTTATGCCCCGGACGATTTGGGTTCAAGGCAGGCGATCTGCCAAAGAGGTTTAGTTCGCAGTGTTGTCCGAATAAAGTTCGTAACAATCGTAGGCCTTCGATCACGCTTGGAAGCGGCATGTTCGCCCTCTTGGCGTGTAGCCAGCGGGACTTGCACGTGATAAAACCAATAGCGCCACACGAACCGCAGGGGTCTTTGTACTTTCCGTTGCATTTCTTCAAACCTTGCAAACGCCATTTTGCACGCAATGATCATCAGGAATTGGCACCGCCAGCGAGTAACAAACGATTTGCTTGCGAAGATATATTCACTTGCGTGCTGATATCCCCGGCTGTGTATCCAGCGCTGAAAAGCGACACGGCAAGGCTTGTGATTCACGATGCTCTGGCGAGCTCAAATTACGCCGCGCTTCCCAATCAAAAGTAATGCTAGAAACCATTTTCGAACCATTGGTTTGAATTGGATTGGAACCGCTGCCTCCTTGCCTGCCGTTCAAATTAGCCCGTTGTGGCGTTCGCCTGTTGCTGAATACGAAAAAAGCCCTGAAACACTTATGTTTCGGGGCTTTCCTCTTGGCGGAGAGTTAGGGATTTGAATTATAGCGGCATCAGAAAACCCTGTAAAACCGTGACAAACGGGGATCAATATTTTCAAGCATTTCAACGCAATACGCATAATGGAACATAACCCTTTTTAGTGTTTTACCACTGTCATTGTGGTATTTGTTGTGGTATAATCGTTCCACAAATTCCCATATTATTATCCAGAATATAGATCGGAGATGATTCTGTGAGTTGGCAAAGGCATCCTGTTTTTATTAATTCATGGCCTCAACAGCCTTGGGTTGATTACGCCATCTTCATTGATGAGAATGGAGACGCTAACCTTAAACATGTACGGAAATGTTTATCTGATGGTTTTCTACCTGAGGATGGAAACCGCTTCATGCAAGTTACTGGCTGCTGTATGCATCGCAATGACGTTGAGCAAGTAAAAGAAGCAACGCTTACCTTGAAAATGAACCATTGGCCTGAAGGCTTATTTCAATACAAAGGGACGCTAAAGCGCGTTTGCCTTCATTCAAGAGAAATACGCGAAAGAACAGGCCCATTCTGCTGTTCAGAAATAAATTACCCACAATTCATCAATGAATTAACGGATACAATAGTAGGGTCAAACTTCTCAATTGCATCAATCACAATTGATAAATACGGCTTGGTAAAGAAATATATAAATCCATATGACCCTTACTGCGTAGCAATAGAGTTCCTTTTAGAACGCTTACTTATGAACAATGTGCCAAACAACAAAAAGTGTATCTTAATCCTCGAAGCTCGGAATCTACCTGATGACAAAATCTTGCTCAACAAGATCATGATGATTATTCGGCACGGGACGCAATACTGCCCAGCCACTATGTTCAATCGAATAGCAGGCGTATATTTCAATCCAAAATGGTGTAGAGAGGCGAAAGAGAGAAAATCATATTTTGGGCTTGAAATAGCTGATTTAGTAGGCCATCCAATTTACAAATATATGGCTCTTGGCAAGCAAGATAGAGCATATCTGTCAATTAAGCACAAAATCACTCATCATGGCACTAAAAAATTCCCATAAAAATAGGCCGCCGTAGCAGCCTACCGCCCGCCAAAGCGAGCTCCCAGAGACAGAATCTCTTCGCCTTTATTGAACAACATTCTATGCTGATTGTCAATAAGTCTATGATGGTTTTTAAGAATTTTGATTAGTCGAACTAATCAAAAGTTCCAAGGCTCAAGGCTTGCTTCGTAATCCTTGACAATCACAAACCCCACGCCGTGCCGCTTGGCGTATTCATCCACTTCGCCGCTGTGGAAACATTCGCCATGGGCATCCACGTAACAGCCGCCGCTTTCATCCTGCGCGACAACTGCAAAAGGCATACTGGCATAGATCATACGGCACATACTGAAGGGTTCG
>JAEWLZ010000044.1 GCA_023457295.1 Cyanobacteria bacterium OH_PDB_112 | reverse complement strand
GGCATAAGGCGCCACTGCCTGCATGATTCCGCCTATACCTGAAATTACACCTGCTGTCGGCAAAACCCAATTAGAACCAAATCCAGTATAACCGGTACCTGTTCCCATTGCAGCACCCGCAAAATCCAAAGGAGTACTTACAGATGAAGCTATATCCACAGGAGAAGCATAACCGGTAGGCATTCCGCCGATTCCATATACAGAACTTCCGTCTGTACCTATTCCCGCAGCAAAACCAGAAGGAAAGCCGGACATTTTTCCTAATGTTCCAAAACTTCCTACCGCATTATTTACACTTGGAGAAGAATAATAACTTGTCCCCGGAATATTTATAGATTGATTCCCCAATACAGACATAAAAGATGTCGGGGCAATATATCTTGCAATATTAGTTAACCAGCTTGCAAAAGTTCCCGCACCTGAGCCGCCTGTACTTTGACCGCTTACAGTTAAATCTCTGATTTTGTCATAAGTTTCAAAAAACTCGGCGGTGATATCACCCTTAGCCGAATTATATTTGTTCATAATGACAAGCGAGCTGTCATTCTTATAACTCATCTAACTATTCCCTTTCGAGTAACAAACAATTAACCTTAACTAATAAAGAAAATCAATATATATAAAGATGAAAAATTCTTTTGACTAACTTCCCTGTTTCTTGACTTTCTTAAGTTTATTATATTTATTTTAAAAAAACTTATAAAGCAATTAATTCAAATTTACTTCTTTTGAAGGACTATGCGGAAAATATTTTAAATGAAGAATCTATATTGGTCTTTATAACTTTTTGAATAGATTCCATTTCATTCATTATAGCTGTATGCTCTGTATCAAGCTGTTTCATTTTTAACTCGAGAGTTCTATCCTGATTTTGAATTTGAGCCGTTTGCGAATTTAATTTTTCAAGTTCACAATCATATATCGATTTTTGATACTCATATTTATTCATATCATCATTATATGCTAACTCATCATATATAGGAGCATAAGTAATATCTGACGAGGAGTATTCCGTGGTAATTTCAGCACTTGCTGTACTATCCCACATAGAAATATTCAATCTGCTTAAACGACCTGACCCGGGGTCAAACTCCACATCATCAGCAAAACTTGTAGGCACTCCATGACTAACAGAATCTCCTAATCCGGTCGCAACCCCTGTTTGAACATTTACCGTTTTTTTACTTACAACTCCCGACTCTTCATACACATTATATGTAATCGTAGCCCCAATAACATTATCATCACCATCAAAAATAAATTGTATTGTTTTTGTTTTATCAGAAGCTTCATCGTAAAAATCATACGCAGGTTTCATATAATTATTGGAAGAAGAAGAAGGAGGCACGGGAGGCTGCAAAGACAATTGTCTTTGATAAATACCAGAACTTTCATTAGCCAAAAGCAAGCGCTGCTGATTAATCTGCTGCCCCTGAAACTCAATATTTGACTTGCGGGATGTTAATTGCAAAAATCTCGCCTGACTTGCCGCCAATCCCATTTGAAATCAAAATCCTCTATTAAGAACTAAACGTTTTGAAAGAACTCGATACGTTATTTTGAATAACTTTTTGCACTGCTTCCATTTCCGTCTGAATAGCAGTATGTTCTGTATCAAGCTGCTTCAACTTCAATTCCAGCGACTTATCCTGTTGCTGTATACGTCCTGTCTCGGCATTAATTCTTTCTATTTCATAATCATAAGTAGATTTTTGATATTCATACTTATTCATATCATCATCATATGCCTGATTATCAAATACAGGTGAATAAGTAAGAGCTAATTCCGCTGATTTAGTCATATCGGCAGTTTGACCAGCCGTAGAAACTGTCGCAATAATAATATGAGTAACTCTACCTGTATTAATATCGATATAATTATCTGTAGTACCATCACCGAATGCGATATACCAGTTATTCAAAGCCATACTTCCCGCAGTTGCCGTAGAAATTTGACCAGTATCAGCATTTATACTTAATGCCGTAATTGTCCACGGAGGAGTAGGATCTGTACTTCTTTCTGTGACAGTGATTGAATTTCCTTCCGGATCATACTTGTTATACGTGACTTTATAACCTGTAACATCATCCATATCGGTATTAAAGGTAAATTGAATTTTTTTCTTGATCCCGTCTTTAGGGTCAGTAAAGTCATATGCTGGAGCCAAATATTTATCATTAGAAGACGAAGGAGGAGTAGGCACAACCAAAGATAATTGTCTTTGGTACAAACCCGCACTCTCATTTGCTAAAGCCAAACGCTGCTGGTTAATTTGCTGCCCTTGGTATTCCAAATTAGACCTTCTTGCAGTAAGTTGTAAAAATCTTGCCTGACTTGCCGCCAATCCCATACTCGAGATTCTCCTTTTCCTAGATATAACCTTCAAGTTAAAGCATATATTATTTCAATTCTTTTTTGAACTTCAATAAAGAAAAACCCTACAAATGGTGTAGGGTTTTCTAGGAATGTATAGTTTAATTTTTTCAATTTCAAATCTAAGCGAAAGTCTTGAATGAACTTTCTATGTTTTTGTTGATAACTTTTTGGACAGCTTCCATCTCTGTTTGAACCGCATTGTGTTCTGTGTCCAACTGTTTCATTTTCAATTCCAAAGACTTATCTTGAACTTGAACTTGTTTTGTTTCTGCGTTGATTCTTTCAATCTGATAATCATAAGCAGCTTTTTGGAATTCATACTTATTGACATCATTTTGATAAGTAACCTGATCAAAGACACTAGCATAAGTGAGCGACTCACCAGCTCCTATATGATTTGTTTTACCATCCAAAAGAGCTTGCTCGTCAGTCATATTAATTGCTGTACCATTCAATAATGTCACATTCAATAATCTGTTTAAGTTATCAAACTGCAAAACAGCAGGTCCTGTTTCTGTTGATGTAGTAAAATTACCGTCAGGATCATAAATATTATGCTCGATAGTAACATTACGAATAACATTTGTATAGCCAAGAGCTCTTTGCTCAGCAGTCATAGGAATACCCATAGCATTAACCAAAGCATCCATAGCTGTTTGTTGCGCAGCAACCTCCGTAGCATTGTTAGGATCAACCCCCCATCCAGCAGCAACACCTATAGTTGCAGCCGTAACGGATGCGGTAACACCTTCTGGAGAAGTGAAAGTAATAGACGTATTGTTACCTGTAGTAACAGCAGTAACAGTAACACCTAAACTATCCACCAAAAGATCTGATATAGCTGTATCTCTTGTAGCAGCAACTGGTGAATCACTTATAGTAACCCATGAAACCTTTTTCTGAATATCGTCCACAGGATCTGTGAAATTGTATCCTTGTTTGTAATACTTGTCATCTTGCGAAGACGGTGGTGTTGGTACCGCGAGCGTCAACATCTTCTCAAAAAGACCTGCGCTGGCATTTGCCAAAGCCAGTCTTTGCTGGTTAATTTGTTGTCCCTGGTACTCAATGTTAGACCGTCTAGCAGTTAATTGCAAAAACCTTGCCTGACTTGCAGCCATACCCATTGGCGTAATCTCCTATATTAAACTAACTTCCTAAGTAAACTTCTATATAACTTAAATTATATATACACAGGTTTTTATTGGAAGAGAAAAAGGCAAATATCGTACATTTGTTGTACAATTTTGCCTTTTTTGTTGATTTTATATAAGGATTTTGTGGTTTTACGAAGAGAATGTTTTGAATGTTGATTCAACGTTTTTGTTAATAACTTGTTTTACGGCTTCAATTTCTGTGCTTACCGCTGTATGCTCAGAATCAAGTTGTTTTAACTTTAATTCAAGAGATTTATCTTGTTGTTGAATTCCTGCTGTTTCTGCGTTGATATCGCTTATAGCTTTGTCATAAGTATATTTATCAAAATCATATTGATTCATTGCTGTATTGTATGAAACATCATCAAAATTTGTTCCATAAATCAAATCTGATTCGTCATAATTTGTTGTTCCTGTACCGCCAAAACTTTCATCATTATCAATGGTCATACTTTTGATGATATGACCTGTTTTGTCATCCACATCAAATATACCGGCGCTTTCTAATTGAGAAATAGCTAACTGAGATGCACCCGCTGTTGCAACGTTAGTAGGAGCAGTATACATAGTACCTTGCATTTCGGTACCGTTATCCATATATGAATAAGTGATTTGATACGCATAATTCGTTGTAGTCGCAGTAGGAGCTAAATTAGTGTCTGCATCTACAAGAACCCAAGACTTAATTTTTTGAGACATACCGTTTACATCTTTACCAAGAGGAATATCATTTACTGTACCTGTTGATTGGTTTGTGAAGTTTTGAGCAACTCTGTAATAATCATTTGAAGATGTTGTAGGAGGAGTTGGAGGATCCAATGCCAACATCTTGTTTACTATATCAGCTGACTTATTAGCCAACACTGTTCTTTGCTGGTTAATTTGCTGACCTTGATATTCTATGTTAGATTTTCTAGCTGTTAAAGTTAAAAATCTTGCCTGACTTGCCGCTAAACCCATACGACGACTCCTTATACATTAACCAACGAATTCTTTTACACACACTTGGGATTCTTTTCCCTTACATTTTTTCTATCGGCATATTTCTTGGAAAACTTTAGAGAAATCTGTCATATATGTTACAAATCTTAATATTAAACTCAAAAACCCGCATTAAGCGGGTTTTTAAAACTATATTATGTTATTTCTTTATGCAAACGTTTTGAATGTTGATTCAATATTTTTTGTAATAACTTTAGATACCGCTTCCATTTCTGTTTGGATAGCCTGGTGGTCAGTATCAATCTGTTTCAACTTCAATTCCATAGACTTGTCTTGTTGCTGAATCTGTTTTGTTTCCAAGTTAATACGTTCGATTTGATAGTCATATGCGTTTTTCTCAAATTCATATCTATCCATATCTTGCTGGAATTGAACATCATCAAAGTTACCGTTATACGTTAAATCTTTATTTGAATATCCTGTACCGTCTTCCAAATTCTCATAAGCCATATCTATCGGAGAAGCGGCAGCGGCAGCGGAAAAGACTAAATTATCCAAAGTTGGTGGAGTCCCATCGAAAACAGCTGGATTACCGTGCGAAGCTGCATGAGTAGAATCTCCGGGGTTATAATAATCATCGCTTGCAGGGTCTGAAACATAACCGGATACATTTATTGTCAATTCTTGAAAATTCAACAATCTTTCTTCACTGTCGAAATAACCAATAATAGGTACTTGTTCTTGATAAATGTGATAATTTCCATCAGGATCATAAGCTGTATGCTCAAAAGTAGCATATCTTATAACAGTACTTGTAGT
>JAEWLZ010000043.1 GCA_023457295.1 Cyanobacteria bacterium OH_PDB_112 | reverse complement strand
TATTGCATCATCAAGAGCTTCTTTTCCCATAACACTGCAATGAAGTTTTTGAGCAGGAAGTCCTCCGAGGGCTTCTGCGATGTCTTTGTTTGAGATTTTTTGAGCTTCTTCTACGGTTTTTCCTATAACCATTTCTGTCAAAATACTTGACGATGCCACAGCAGAACCGCAACCGAAAGTTTGGAATTTCGCATCGGTAATAATATTGTTTTCATCAATTTTTAAATATAATACTAATGAGTCACCGCAAGTTATGTTTCCTGTAACTCCTATTGCAGAAGCATCTTCAATGATTCCTACATTTCTTGGGTTTCTATAATGATCCATTACTTTTTCTGAATAATCCCACATGATTTCTTACCTTTTCTATATCGCTATTTGATAGTATTGAAAAATTTTTTCTATGCTTTTATTTTACTTCAAACAAACTGCCAAATGCCTAAAATTAATTTTGTGTTAATTATTTATAATATTTTTGGCTTTAGGCTTAGATTGGAAGCTTATTTTAGACTTTGGATTTTTCATAGGTTTTTAAAAATTTCAATAAATCTGATGCTTCATTTGGACCTATGACAACATTCCAGTCAGGCAGCTCCATATTGATTTCTTCTGTCAAAACATCAATAAATCCGGGTATAATCAAATCTCTATGGGCGATTTTTTCTTCTATACCGCTTGATTTAATCGCTTTTGCAATGATTTCTCCCGTAAGTTTTGAAGCCGACCATGCGGTAAGTACGCTCATTCCGTCAGAATCTGTAATTACAAGGTAAGCACCTTTATCGAGACCTTCTATCTCTGTTACGACCGCAAAATATGTAAGTGCAAAATTTGTGGTAACAAAAACAGGAGAGTTTTTGTCCGGTTCTCCGACTTCGTATAGTTTCGCTTCTACCTGAAGAGGTTTTTGAGGGTCTGTGTAAAGTCCCTGACTTAGAGTAAATAGCGATGTAAGAATAGCTTCGTCTAACTCGGGCAAAATTAAAATATTTGAGTATTTGCAAAGAGAAATTGTAGCCAAAAGCGCATCATAATATTTGTCAAAAGAAAACTGAATTTGAGTCATTATCGGATATGCAAAATTTTCATCTTTTTCTTTCATTGCCAGTTGGCGAATTTTAGTCATATCTCTTACAAATTCAAAAGGTTTGGATAAAGAAGTAGTAAGCATTAATACGGCTTTTTTGCCGCCCAAACGCCTAAATTCTTGAGATTTTGTTTTAAGTTCTTCAAAATTTTTGCCGTACAAAACAACAATTACATCAAATTTTTGCTGAATTTTAATGATTGTACTAAGATTTTTTGAAATCAAATTCACTATCGGCTTGTTTAATCCTGTTATTTTAAGAGCTTCCGTAATTTTTTTTGATGAGGATGATGTCAAAATCATAGGTTGATTTTTGTTTGATAAAAATTTAACTTTTTCAATAAATTCTTCACCGTCATCGATAAGATTTACAGTGGTTATCTTGAATTCTTCGCCGACTCTTTCAATTGAATAATTTTGAATTTTTTTAAATTTTTGTTTGAAGTCATCATCGCTGGATTTCAGATTTACCGAAATAACAGGCTGATTATGGAATGTTTTTTCATGACGGAAAAGAACTGTTTCACCACCGATTTTCATTTGTTGTTTTGGTGTGCCGAAAGCATACTCAAATTGAGAAGGTCGTTTTTGTTCATCAAGCAAATTTTTTAAACTGTGTGGAATGTAAGGGCATTCATCAACAGAAATATCACCTTTTGCAAGTTTCATCGCAAAAGCCATACAGGTAGGAAACCCGCATTTTTTGCAGTTTGATTCGGGTTCTTTTTTTCCGCCTGGTAGCATTTTGAAAATTTGAAGTCCTGTTAGTGCCATTTTTATCCTTTTGAAATTAATTTACCTAGTGTATCAAGAGTTTTTGGATGCCTTACTACAATTATGTTTGCACCTGCCGACATAAAAGCACCGCTTGTTGAAATTTCCCAAATTATAGAACGTTCTTCAAGATTTCCCCAAGAAGAGGAATAATCAGAAGATTTTGTTTCTTTTGTTTTCCAAACTTCATCTCCGACAAAAGCAATGATTGGCATATTTAAGTACTCATCACCGTCAAAAGCAGCTTGCTTAATACGTTCTATCACGCTGTATGCATAGTCTAAACCGTAGCCTAGTGCGCCTATTGTTGTGTCGATAAGAATTTTATCTTTCGGGAAATTCGTATCGCTTATCAAAATATTCAACTCTTTTGCAAGGTTTATGTCTATTGGAGTTCTTGCTATTACGAAATGCTTTTCGCAGTGCGGGAGAATTTTTTTGTAGGTATTTTCATTAACACTACCCACAATGGCAGGTTTTTCGAGGATTTGTATAAGCTCGGGTAAAATTACTTCATCAATTTCGTTATTTTCAGAACCCGTTATTATCAAAGGTTTCGTTGCAACTTTTTCAATTTCTTTTAATATATCTATGTATTCTTCGATTCCGTTTTGAATATCTTCTTCATTCAGATTAAATTTTATTGCCAAAAAATCCGATTTTTTCTTTGTTGCGGCTTTTGCGTAGTCTATCGGGTTTTTGTAGCTGTTGCACCAGGCTTTTTTAAGAGTATTTTGGTAACTTTCGGGAATTTTTATTAAAATTTCAATAGCTGTTTTGAAATTATTTTTATCAAGTTCAACAAAAGGCATTGAACTTTCGCCTGTAAGTTTTATTTTATCTATTTCTAAGTTTCTGATTTTCATTATCTTGCCGCTATTTCAATTAATTTGGATATGGTTTCTTCAAACGAAGTTTTTTCATTTATAGATTGACACAAAAATAAATTAATTTCATCAATAAGCTGTATGGCTCTGTCAATTTTGGGATCTGTCCCCATAACATAAGCTCCTATATTAATTAGGTCAATATTTTTATGATAAACCGCAAGCAAATCCCTTATTATTGCAGCGGATTTTTTATGTTCTGGATCTGTAATTTCAGTCATAACCCTACTTATACTTTGTAATACATCAACAGCGGGGTAGTGATTTTTATGAGCTAAATCTCTTGATAACATAACGTGACCATCCAAAATACTTCTTACAGTATCTGATATCGGTTCGTTAAAATCATCACCTTCTACTAATACGGTATAAAGTCCGGTAATAGTTCCTTTATCGCTTGTACCTGTTCTTTCAAGCAGTTTAGGCATAAGAGCAAAAACAGAAGGAGTATATCCGCGTGTGGCAGGAGGCTCTCCTATTGCAAGTCCAACTTCCCTTTGCGCCATAGCAATACGGGTAACTGAATCAAGCATGAAAAGGACATCTTTGCCTTG
This sequence comes from Cyanobacteria bacterium OH_PDB_112, assembly GCA_023457295.1. Lineage (GTDB taxonomy): Bacteria > Cyanobacteriota > Vampirovibrionia > Gastranaerophilales > CAJFVJ01 > JAEWLZ01. The sequence continues at coordinate 17,316 of JAEWLZ010000043.1, read as the reverse complement.
GTCACGAAAATATTCCGCAATTGTAGTCGCGACAAAAGCGGCTTTTATTTTTACCAGAGAAGGCTGTTCTGATGTTGCTACTACTACGACAGACTTTGCAAGACCTTCTTCTCCTAAAGTTTTCTCAACAAATTCTCGAACTTCTCGTCCACGTTCACCGATTAAGGCAAGAACGTTGACATCGGCTTCCGTGTTTCTTGCAATCATAGCAAGAGTAGTACTTTTGCCGACCCCTGAGCCCGCAAAAACCCCCATCCTTTGACCTTTTCCTACTGTCATGAATGAATCTATTGAACGAATTCCAAAAGAAAGAATTTCGTCAATAGGTTTTTTAATCATTGGATTTACGCTTTCAGAATGGGTATTTCGGTATTTATTTGAGCGAATTTCGCCAAGACCGTCAAGAGGATTGCCTAGTCCATCCAAAACTCTTCCTAAAAGTCCTGACCCTACTTTAACTTTTATAGGAGAGTTGGTATTTATAACTATTGCTCCCGGTTTTAATCCTTCCATAGAACCTAAAGGCATTAGAAGAACTTTTTCTTCACGAAATCCTACAACTTCTGCGTTAATATAATTTTCATCACCGAGTTTATTGTAAATTTTGCATAAATCACCAATACTTGATTCAGGTCCGTCAGCTTCAATAGTGAGTCCGATTACCTGTAAAACTTTTCCTATATGTCGAAAAGTAGTTATACTTTTTAAGTTTTTTTTATATTGTGTCAGGTTCAACATTGATTTCTTTTTCTTCCAAAATTGGTGTTTGAATTTTTTCTTTTGTCAAAGCTTCCATTAAAGTTTCTACTTGAGTAGCAAGTCTTGCATCGACTCTTGATTCTGGTGATTCTATTATCACACCGTCAGGAGAAACTGTGCGGTCTTCAAGTATTTTAAGGTTTTTTAACCCGTAAATAGTATCTTTTATATCATCCGAAATCGAATATATTTTATGCGCCAATTCAGGGTGAATAAGAACTTTTATGGTTTCTTTTTCTCTTAATTCTGATGCGGCGTCAATAATAATTTTCTTTATAGCTGTGTTGTCAAAAGTTATTTGTGTATGCGCCAATTTTTCGGCTATAAGCATAACAAACTCGAGCAATTCATCTTCTCCGGAGTGATAAATTTCGGATTTGGCATTTATGATATTTCCTATAAGTCTGTCAACGCTTATTATTTTTTCGCGAAATTCATTTAATGCATGATGATAGCCGTCTTGATATCCTTGATTTTGACCTTCTAAAATACCTTCTTGAATACCTTGTTCTCTAGCTTGAAGTTTAATTTGTTCACCTTCGATTTGGGCTTGCTGTATTATAGTTTGAGCTTTTTGTTCAGCTATTGATATAGTTTCTTTTATTTTTCCGGACAGCTCGGGGGTCAGCCTTTTTAAAAAATTGTCATCTGTAACATCTATTCTGTCATCTTGAATATTTTTTTGTTCTCCAAGGCAATAAGATGTTCCTAATTTTATTTCATGGCTTTTAAGAGTATTTTTGTTGTTATCATCAAGTGGATTACTCAATGTACTCATCCTCCGCACCACCGCGTCTGATTATGATTTCGCCCGATTCTTCAAGCTTACGTACAATAGATACGATTTTGGTTTGAGATTCTTGTACATCTTTTGCTCTTACAGGACCCATATATTCCATATCGTCTTTCAACATTGTTTGCGCACGTTCTGACATGTTCAAGAATACTGTGGTTCGTACATCTTCATTAGAACCTTTAAGCGCAAGCGCCAAGTCTTTTGAATCGATTTCTCGAAGAACTCTTTGAATAGCTCTGTTGTCGAGTAATATAATATCTTCGAATACGAACATAAGTTCTCTTACTTCTTCTGCCAAAGAAGCGCTGTGATGCTCCAAAACTTCGATAATTTTCTTTTCTGTAGAACGGTCGGTTCTGTTCAAAATAGTTGCCAAAGACTCTACGCCGCCTGCTTTTGAGAAGTCTTGAGCCACAACTGATGAGAATTTGCTTTCTACAACTTTTTCAATTTCGGAGATAATTTCCGGATTGGTTGTGTCCATCTCCGCTATTTTAAGAGCAACGGCAGCTTGTACGTTAAACGGTAAATTGTTAAGTACTTGAGCTGATTTTTCGGGTTTTAGATATGCCAAAACAAGTGCAATAAGTTGCGGGTTTTCGTTTTGGAATGATGTTGCAAGTTGTTCAGGATCTGCTTCATTAAAGAATTGGAACGGTGTACTGTTCAAAATTGTTACCAATTTGTCAAGAATGCTTCCCGCTTTATCTGAACCATAAGCTTTTTCCAAAAGGGTTTTAGCGTAATCCATACCACCGTGTGACAGGTAACTGCTTGCTTGGAATATTGAATGAAATTCTTCTAGAATTGTATCCAAAACTTCAGGAGATACTTTGTTCAAGTTTGCAATTTCAAGAGTTATTTGTTCTACAAGGTCATCATCCGGTATATTTTTTAAAATCTCCGTAGCAGCCTGTGGACCCAATACAATTAGTAATGCGGCTACTTTTTGGATGTTGGACATTCTGCTGACTTCTATTTCCATTTTTTATTTCCTTAATCTTTAATGAATGTTAAAAGTAATCTTGCCGCTTCTTGAGGATCTGAAAGAACTATATCGTTGATTTCTGTTTTCATTTTTTCAAGTTGAGGATCAAGTTGAGTTTCTATACGTGACATAGTATCGACATCGAGGAGTCCTGCAACTTCTTCATCCAATGAAAGCGGTTGAGTATCTCCCAAAGCCTGACCTTCGAGAGGACGTCTGATAAGATTGTTGATAGTTATGAGTGATAATACTCCCAATATCAAGATAACTACAAAAGGTACTACTTTTGATACAATCAAATCCATCATTCCTTGTTTTTCAGTTTCTTCAAGAATTTTTTGAGTCATTTGTTCGTTTTCGCCAGGTCCGGAGAATTCCATACTTGTAATATTTATGACATCTCCTCGTGAAGGTTCTGCGCCGCTTGCACTCATAACAAGATTTGTAAGTTCAGTTTCTTCTTCAGGAGTAAGAACTTTATTTAATGCGACCGCAATAGTCATTTTTTCAACTGTTCCGGGAGCGTAAACGACCTGTTTAATTTCTTTTGATACATTATAATTTGTTTGAGTTTTAATTTTTGAATAATTCATTTTTTTCTTATCAGCTTCGGTTGTTGAGCCTGCTGCTTGAGTATCGGTAGCGCCTTTGCCCGCGTCATAAATTTCTTTTTCTTCGGCACTTGAAGAAAGAGCACCATTATTACCGGGAGCTGGAACATAACTTTCGATAGTGGCGCGAGCCGAGTCAAAATTCATTTTGGCGCTGACTTGAACACTTACATTTTCTTTTCCGACAATAGTTTCAAGTACTTTTGTAATTTTTTCGGCTTTTTCTTTTTCGAAGCTTGTACGGAAGTTTTCAATATCGTTTGAGCTTTTTGATATATCATCCGATAAGCTGTCGCCTCTTTGGTTGCTTAAAAACACTTTTTCGGGCTTTAATCTTGGAACAGAATAAGCTACAAGATTTTTTATAGCTTTAATTTGTTCGGTTTTTAGTTTAACGCCTGGTTCCAAAATTAGCATGACAGAAGCCGAAGGTTCTTCATCTTTGTCTGAAAAAACCGATCTTTCAGGTTCTGCTATTTGTACTCTGGCTTTGCGTACTCCGCTTATTTTTTCAATAGTTCTTGTTATTTCATCTTGATAGATTCTTTGTTTTGTCATTTGGTTATGAAAATCTGTGGCACCGAAATTCACTTTGTCCAAAAGTTCAAAACCCGGATTGCTGTCTTGAATAATATCAGCTTCCGCTACTTCTATACGTAATTCTTCCTTGAGATTTGCAGGTACAAATACTGAGCGTTTGTCGTCGCTTAATTTATATGTGTAGCCAGCTTGTTTTAAGTGGTCCACAACAGCAATAGCATCTGTTTCGTTTAAGTCACTGTAAAGCAAAGACCAATCAGGCTCTGTTGCTTTACCCGCAAAATATGAAATAGCAAAAATAGTCAAACCTATAAGAGCAATTGTTGTAGCTTTCTGAGGGAGATCTAAACTCCTCCAGATTTTTTGTAAATCGTAATAAAGTAACTTAAAATAGTTTTCCAACTAAATTTCCCTCGTTCCCCGTCATTCCTCTTATTATACATTTTATAAGCAATAAAGTTTTTTTTCAAAGATGTTAATAAAACTTATCAAATGCCCATCTTGTAAATTTCGTTATAGGCTTGAATTGCTTTGTTTCTGAGTTGCATAGCCATTTGCATACTTAAATTTGCCTTTTGAGATGCTATCATTACACTGTGTACATCAATATCGCCGCCCGTTGCGAAAGTTTCCAGTGCGGCTTCTGCGTTTCTTTGAGTTGAATTTAAATCATTAAGGCTGTTTGAAAGTGCCGTTGAGAAGTCGTTGGCAACTTTCCCCGCTCCTTCAGTGCCAAGTATTTGCATATCTTTTTTTAGTTGCGGATCAGTTTTTATCATATCAGGTATGGCGGTTTTTTCTATACTGCCATTCAATGTTAGAGTTTCATCATTAATTTGAGTCATTTGATTCGCAAATACATTGTTATAACTTGATATAGGATTGTAATTAAGATTAAGAGGCTGCATTATTATTTTTCTCCGTTACTAAATTTTCAAGGCCGTGCGAATCATGCTTTTAGCAGATTCTATTGATGATACGTTAGCTTCATAAGCTCTTGCTGCCGTCATCATATCCATCATTTCTGTTACGGGATTGATGTTTGGCATTTTGACAAAACCGTTTTGGTCAGCATCGGGATGACCGGGTTCATAGACCATTTTAAAGGGGTCTTTGCTTTCTTCAATTTGAGCAACGGATACCCCGTTAATTTCTCTTGCATTATCGAAAGAAACCCCGCCCTTCAAAAGCATGTTGTTGCCTGTTGAGCTTACGCCAGGTCTATATCCGCCAGTGGGTAAAGCAGGTTTGTCCAATGCTTCCGTGTAAGTTGTTTGAAATACCACATTTTTTTTGACATAAGGAATAAGTTCCCCATTTTCGTTTCGTGTGGTATTTATGTTTGCTATATTGCTTGAGATAGCATCCATTCTAAGTCGTTGTGAATATAATCCTGATGCGCTTATATCAAATACATTGAAACTCATTTATTACATAGCTCCTTTTATTATTTCGCTGAGTCCTGAAAGTTTTCTTGCTAAAGATTCTGAAAGTACAGAATATTTGGTCGTATTTTTGGCTAATTCGACCATTTCTTTTTCTACATTTACATTGCTTCCGTCAGGAGATACAGCAGGTGAATTATCGCTTGCTGTTACAGGTTTAAAACTTCCGTAAGCTTGCATTGCTTCAAGTTTTTTAGCTGAAGTAAGTGCAGACATTTGTTTTCCCATAAAAATTGTTTGAGGATTGCTTGGTGAAATTCTTGAATTGGCGGATTTGTAAGCTTCTTGTTCATATTCTTTTTCAAGAATATTATTAAGCTGGTCTTCAAAAGAAACGTCTTGTCTTTGATAACCCGCTACTTCCGCATTGGCGATGTTGCCTGAAATCGCACGATGTTTTTTCATTAGCCCGTCAAGAGCCAAAGAGGTTACATCAATTGTTTTGCTGTCAATCATTTTCATTTACTATCTCCCCTGTTTTTCGCATTTTTTCTATGCAGGCAGTGAAAGCTCAAAAATTGAGCCATTTTTTCCTGTGGAAACAAGTCTTAAGTTTCCGTTTTGAGCTGTTGCAATTTTTTTTGATTCGCAAAGCCCTATACCGCAACCCGATGCTTTAGTTGTAAAGTTGGGCAGGAAAATTTTTTCTGTGTTTTTTTGATTTATACCGCACCCGGTATCTTTTACCAATATTTTTATTTCATTTTTTTCTACTATAAAATACAAATCCACTTTATCACCTTCACAGCTTGCTTCAAGAGCATTTTTTAGAAGATTGAAAAGGATTTGCTGTGTTTTGGTTTCATCAAAAGTTGCAAAAACACTTTCTGATTGGTGTAATGCAAGATCAACATTTTTTTCGTCAAAAGTCGGACGAATAGATTCAACGGTATTTTGCACTGTTTTAGTTAAGTCCGCATTTTTTATGTCGAGTTCAATATCTTTTGAAAAATTTTTAAGACCGTTTGTTATATTTTTTAGAACTTCTATTGAGTTTAAAATACAATCTATAGATGTTTTTATTGAGCCTAATGATTCTTCTTCCGCTATGTTTTCCAGTTTTTTAGAAATTATTTTTGAATGGAGTTCCATTGCAGAGAGAGGATTTCGAATTTCGTGAGCCGTGTGAGATGCTGTTTTTCTAAAGTCATTTTCAATAGACATGCGAAGCAAGCTGAAATCAGCTTGCTTCGTGTCATTTGTTCTTTTTTCTTCTTTGCCGGTTAATATCACCGTTTTCTCTCCGCTCAAGGTTCCAATATCATTTACTTATGCAAGTTATGCACTTGCTTTTACTTTTCTTCTTTGTCCGATTCCATGATTGATTGCATAAAGAACAGCTTGTGTTCTGTCATTTACTTGCAATTTTTGGAATATATTATTGACGTGAGTTTTTACAGTTGTTTCAGAGATGAACAATTTGCTTGCAACACCTTTGTAAGTAATACCTTGTGTCAAAAGTTCAAGAACTTCTTCTTCTCTTTGAGTTAAGTAATCAAGCAAGTTTTCTTCTTCTCCGAAGTTTGCTTCAGATTCTTCAAATGCGTTCTTTTGGAAATGCTCAAAGAATTTTGAAGCGAGAACTGAAGGCAAGTAAATTTTTCCGCCCAAGATTTCTTCAATCGCATAGATAAGTTGTGAAGATGCCATAGTTTTTAAAATATAACCATTAGCCCCGACTTTCATTGTACGGAAAATCAAATCAGAGTCGTCATACCCTGTAAGAGCGATAATTTTTACGTCTTTGTTAAATTTTCTTATTTTTTGGATAGCTGTTATGCCATCAACATCCGGCATATTTATATCCATAAGTACAAGATTTGGATTGTGTTTTTTGATTAAAGATATCGCAACATCCGAATTTGCCGCTACTCCTACAACATTGCAAGGACTTTCGATATTGATAAGCTCTTTGATGCCCATTGCATGCTCGAAGTTATCATCGACCACAACAACTTTTGCCGTACCCTTAAATTCAACTCTTCTCATTTTGGAACCCCCTCTAATATTTTTATACTCCCAAGTTAATTCATCTTTTTTAAAATAGTTTTTCTACACTATGCATATTACCTTCTTTTGGAGGAGCTCATCATCCACTAAAAGGTTTAATTTTAATGATTTTTAGGTCTATACAGTGATTTAAACCACATGGTCTATTAGTGTATTTTAGGCAGTATTTTTGGGGGTGAACCTTGTCAATCCTCCAAAAAATATTCTCGTATTTAAGATGTACGCATTTAAAATCAGGATTTCGATTGCATCCTCATTTTGTATGAAAACAGAAAACCTTTATTTTGTTTTAAAGTAAGACATATAATTATTTTTGGGTGCAAATTTGACATATTTGTTTTATAATAATTTTGTTTAAAAGCAAAATAGTAGTAATTATTAGAAAGAAAGTGGCAAAAATGGACGTAAAAATAGAGAAGTTGGAAAAAAATCTGGTAAAACTTGATATATCAATAGAGGCTGAAATTGCGGCAGAAGAATATTCCAAAGCTGCAAGGATTTTGAGTTCAAATATAACAATACCCGGATTCAGAAAAGGTAAAGCTCCTAGAAATATGGTTGAAAAGCATGTCGGAGAAACCAGAATTAAGCATGAAGCTTTAAATAAAATTTTACCTGCTGTTTTTGCTAATGCGATTTCAGAAAATGATTTAGATGTGGCATCAGAGCCTTATATAGAAAATTTTGATTTTGAACTTGGTCAAGATGTTAAAATAGTCGCTAAAATCGAACTTAAGCCTGAAGTTGTAATCAAGAAATATAAAGGATTGACGGTTGATGTTGAGCCTTTTGCAAACGATGAAAATATGATAGAAAAAGAACTTAAAAATATCGCTCAGCGTTTTACAAAAATGGTAGATGTTACAGACAGAGCCGCAGAAAAAGAAGATGTTGCAGTTATTGATTTTGACGGTTCAGTTGACGGTGAAGCTATTAAAGGCGGAAGCGCAAAAAATTATCAGTTGGATTTGGCAAATAGCAACTTTATTGAAGGTTTTGCAGAGCAAATCGTAGGACACAGCATAGGAGAAACTTTTGATATTAATGTTTCTTTCCCTGCTGAATACCATGAAGAAAGTTTAAAAGGTAAACCTGCTGTTTTCAAAATTAAACTAAACGCTTTGAAATCAAAAAATTATCCTGAGATTGATGATGAATTAGCCCAAAAAGTCGGACCTTTCGGCAGTCTTGATGAGTTAAAAAAAGATATTCAATCTTATATTGATAAGCAAGCTGAAACCGAAAATAAAGTTAGAGTCCAAAATGCTGTTATAGAAGCAATTATTGGGCAAGCAGAGGTTGAAATTCCTGACGGAATGGTTAACCGTGAAGCAAAAATTTTAATGGACGAATTTCAACAAAAAATCACTGCTCAGGGCATGTCTTGGGAAAAATTCCTTGATGCTCAAGGACAGGAAAAAATCTGGGAAAATTTGCGTGATGAAGCCGCGAAAAGAATTAAAAATTCTTTAGTTTTAAGTCATATTGCAAAAGTTGAAGATATAAAAGTAGATGATTCCGAATTTGAAAAAAGAATCGCAGAAATGGCTAAATTGTATAAAACCGATGAGCAAACCATTTATAGACAGATTTCTAAAGAGCCTATGATGGTTCAATCAATCATGCAACAAATTATTAGTCAAGGTATAACCGACTTTTTAGTTGAAAATAATAAAATTAACTATGTAACTAAGTAAAAATCTGATAGAATTTAAGTATACGATTATTGAAAGGGAAAAATACATGAGCTTTGTACCGGTAGTTATAGAACAATCTTCAAGAGGAGAGCGTTCGTTTGATATTTTCTCAAGATTATTGAGAGAGCGTATTATATTTTTGGGAACACAAATTGATGATATGGTGGCAAATTTAATTGTTGCGCAGCTTTTATTGTTAGATTCTGAGAATCCCGAAAAAGATATTATGCTATATATCAATAGTCCGGGAGGAAGTGTAACCGCAGGTTTGGCTATTTATGACACTATGCAGCATATAAGAGCGGATGTTTGTACAATTTGCTTGGGACAAGCCGCAAGTATGGGAGCATTCCTTCTTTCTGCAGGGGCTAAAGGTAAACGTATGGCTTTACCTCATTCAAGGGTTTTGATTCACCAACCATTGGGAGGTGCGCAAGGTCAGGCTACAGATATTCAAATTCAGGCAGCTGAAATAGGTCGCTTAAAGAAAACTTTGAATGAGATTTTGGCTAACAATACAGGTCAATCAATAAAGAAAATTGAAAAGGATACAGACAGGGATTATATTATGACTCCGCAAGAAGCTCTTGAATACGGAATGATAGACAAAGTTATCGAAAAAGCGGAAAAACCTGTAAAAAAAGAAGACTAATTTCAGGAGAGCGTTATGGCTACTAAACACGACGGTTCACGTCTAAAATGTTCTTTCTGTGGAAAGACACAAGATCAGGTTAAAAAACTTATTGCAGGACCTGAAGTATATATCTGCGATGAATGCGTGGATTTGTGCAATGAGATTTTAGATGAAGAATTTTTTGAAGATAAAGAAAAAGATGTCGGTGAAAAACCGGCTAAAGAATCTGCAAACATTCCAAAACCTCACGAAATAAAGGCGTATTTGGATGAGCATATTATTGGGCAGGATACTGCTAAGAAAGTTCTTTCTGTTGCTGTTTATAACCACTATAAGCGTATTTATAATGAAGGAGCCGATGCTGAGCTTAAAGATGTTGAAGTTCAAAAAAGTAATATCCTTGTAGTTGGTCCTACTGGTAGCGGGAAAACACTTTTAGCCCAAACTTTGGCAAAAATGCTTAATGTACCGTTTGCGGTAGCTGATGCAACAACATTAACAGAGGCTGGTTATGTCGGTGATGATGTTGAAAATATTCTTTTAAGACTTTATCAAAGTGCTGACTATGATGTTACAAAAGCAGAAAAAGGAATTATTTATATTGATGAAATAGACAAAATTGCTCGTAAGTCAGAAAACCCTAGCATTACCAGAGATGTTAGCGGTGAAGGTGTTCAGCAGGCTTTATTAAAAATGATTGAAGGTACTGTTGCTAATGTTCCTCCTCAAGGAGGACGTAAGCATCCTCATCAGGAGTTCATACAAATTGATACTTCAAATATTTTGTTTATAGTAGGCGGTGCTTTTGTAGGCTTGAATAAAATAGTAGAACAGCGTACAGCAGACGGAAGTTCTCTAGGATTTGGCGCTACTGCTCGTAAAAGTAAGTACGAAAAAGAAATTGAAGAAGCTAAAATTCTTAAAAAACTTCAACCGGATGACTTGCTTAAATTTGGCTTGATACCTGAATTTATAGGTCGTATACCTGTTTATTCTGTCCTTGATCCATTAGATGAGGAAGCTCTTGTCAGGATTTTGACAGAGCCTAAAAATGCTATCTTGAAACAATACAAAAAATTACTTAGCATTGATGGTGTAAAACTTGATTTTGAAGAAGAAGCTATTTCTTTAATTGCTAAAGAAGCTATTAAACGCAAAACAGGAGCAAGAGCTCTTCGTTCAATAGTTGAGGAACTTATGCTTGATATTATGTACGAAATTCCTTGCCGTGACGATATTAAAGAATTCGTTATTACTTCAGAAATGGTAAAAAAACGCAAAAATGTTGTTGAGCTTTTGCCTAAAAAAGCTGAATCAAAAGAAGAAATAAACGAAGAGATAGCGTAAACACTTATTTAAATTGAATTTTATATTAAGAGAGGTTAACAAAACCTCTCTTTTTTCAATGTTTTTTGGCAATAATTTACGATAAATTGTTTTTTTATAAATGTGTAAGATGATTTATTTTTTATGACAAATAGTATTTTAAACGAAAAATTTAATAATAATACTTTTCAGCCCTTTATCCAATGTGATAATCAGGGCTATTCGTCTTACAATCAACAAAAAAATAAATATCTTACACAGCAAAATGACACATTTGTCCAACAAAATCAGCTTGAAGATTCTCAAAATCGCAAGCATAAAAAACTTGTCATCACATTGCAAACAATAGGTATTGTAGCAAGTATGGCATTGGTCGGCTTTTCTTTAAATAGATCCAAACTTGTTTCTAATAAGTTAAAAGGGGCTGTTATAAGGCTTAAGAATAAATTTCAAAATGTGCAAAATAAACATTTTCACAAATTTTTTACTGTAACAACAAATGCTTTTGATAAAATTGCAAAAATTATTACAAACTCTAGTACAATAAAAGATTATTCATTGTACAAAGTAATGGATAAAACTTCGCCCACAAGGAAGCTTAGGGATTTCATTTCAGGTATTTTTACCCGCGAAAATAAAAATTCTGTACGTTCAAGTCTTAAAAAATCTAGAGAGTCATACAATGAATTTATGGCGTCGGTAGAGTCTGCTATTTTTCAGACAGAAGATAATATTGAAGCAAAAAACCTTAATATTTTAAATAAATCTTGTAGAGAAAATATTAATGATCCGAATAATCCTTGGGTTAAGCTTCAAAAACTTGTGAAAACAACACGTGAAAATCCTAATGAATTTCTTCTCAGCCATAGTCTTGAGATGCACTATAATAATATGCAAAAAGATATGGAATATTTGACTAAAGAAATGAATCCTAAAAGACTTACTTCCAAAGAAACTTTGCAAGGTTTTGTTGCTGAAGATATTTTGGAACAAAGACGTTATAAATTTGTTAAAAAGATTTTGAGTGAAAAAAATGAAATTTCTAAAACATTTGATGATGTGGCAAATTATGCAAAAAGCAGGATAAATGACACAAATGCTGTTATTTATATGATTAAAGATTCTTACAGTCAAAAAAGTTTGATTGAAGCTTCACTTGATTTGGAAAAAAGTGTGAAAACTTACGCTAAAGATGCACATAATGCTAAAAATAGAGAAGAGATTGCTGAAAATATCAGGAAAAAGATAGATAATTTCAGAGAAAAAGCAGATTTATTGCCCGAAAGCAAATTAAAAGAAAAGCTTATTCACCATATTGATGAATATAATGATTTATTTAAAGATAATAGTACAGGACTTGTTCAAAAGGTAAGAAAATTGGCAGGCGAAGTTTGGGGTAAAGATTCTGAATTTGATAAGTCAATAAAGAAAACAGCAGATAGGCATATTAAAGACTTGAATGGAAGCTTCAACTGCCTTGTAAATATGTTCGATAAACAAAGAGATATTACTCTGGGGTCAGGCCCTGGGGATGTTGTTGGATTAGCCCTTCCTATTTTAGGATACTTTGCTGCTCTTCAAAAAGATGATACCACTGATAAAAAAATAGGAACAAGCCTTGAGTTGGGTATCCCAATAGTAGGAGGTACAGGAATTTATTTTTGGGCACTTGCTAAACAATTTAATGGGGCAAAAGCTTTATTAGTGTCTCTTGGAACAGGTGTTATACTTAATTTCATAGGTTCTTCCATATTTAGCAAGTATAAAGAATATAAAGGTATTAGTGATCCTAAACACTGTAAAAATAATATGACTATTGCTCAATAATTTTTACTTTATAATTTCTAGCTTTGTATGAGCCTGCAATAGTCTGAGCTTTTTGAACATCATTATATGATCCTATTTGAACCGTATATAATCCGTTGTGGCTTTTTATAAAAGGTTTAACACTTGAAGTTGATGTGGCTGACATAGCATCTGCTGCTCTTTGCGCATCTTCCGGAGTCGCATAATCCCCTACTAAAATTTTGTAATTCTTATTTTGTTGTGTTTTGGGTATATAAGGAGTTGGAGATTGTTGTTGCATAGATTTATTGGTATCTGAAGGTGTTGATTGCGGAAGATTTATTGTTGAGGCTTCTTTTTTTGTTGAAGATGGCCCAAAATTCGGAGCAATTGGAGTATTATAATTTTTTGACGGAAGTTGCGGAGTATTAAAAGTTGATAAATCAACTTTTACAAGACTATTCGCTGTTTCCATTGCTTCTTGAATTTGTTCCCCTGTTTCATTTTGAGGCATTTTTTGATTTGGACTGGAATCATCAAGCTTTATTTGCTGCAAGCGATAATCTATTCTGCTTTTAAAATCTGAACTGCTCATATCCTGAACACTTTCCGTATCGTCATTAAGAGCCGGAATATTTAGGTTTGGACTGATAATTGTCGCTAAAACCAAAAAAGAGAACAAAACTATCGCAAATGTTTTTCCAAAAAGTTGCAATAAGCTTTTTGGCTCATTTGTTGTTTTATTTTTTATGGCATCTCTTCTTTTTTTAAAATTTTCGAATGAATAGTCGTTATTCATAAAACCCCTCTGACTTTTGTTGTAGCTAATAAAATATTATCACATTCTTTTGAATAAGATTCTATAATATCTTTAGCAAGAGCATGAACATTTTGCAAGTCCATATCTGATATAAGCCCCGATGCTTCTATTGCTGCATTTTCTGAAATTATGTTTAGTCCTGTATGAATTAAAACAGAATTTATAGATTTAGCGGCGATTGATACAGAAAGCTTTTTTTTGTCAAAAAATAGATCATCGCCAAAACGTTCAATTTCACTACCTTTAGGGAGGTGTTTAAGGATTTGTTCTCTTATAATATTTATAAAAAGCCTTTGTCTTACAACTCCTTCGGCAAGTCCGATATTAAAATGCTCTATTATAAAATGCAACATTTTTTGACTGTAAATGGGCGAGTTATCCAAAACATCTTCTATATCAACCATTTCTGTAATTTTTACATCACATTCTCCGCAAAAAGCGACTATTGCATCGCCCTGCATTTTGAAATTTTTATAAATCCAATGAGGCGCAAGTTCTGAACCTGTGTATTTTATTTCATTTTCGATATATTTACTTTGCATTAAAAACCTTCTCTATAATTTCTGTTAAACCAGCTTTCTCTAAAGCACTCTTTAATCTTTTGCAAGATTCACACTTACCGCAATGTTTTCCTATATTTGTATAGCAACTCATTATTAAATTAAATGGAATATCAAGTTTTTTGCCTAATTTTACTATATCGACTTTTTCAAGTTCAATTAAAGGAGCTACTACTTCAGCTTTTTTAAGGGTTGAGTAGCTTAAAGATTTATTGATTTCGTTCAAAAATTCTTTGCTGTTATCAGGGAACGTCCCAGCCTCTTCTTTATTTGCTCCAAAAATGATATAGTCTATATCCATAGAATCGCAAAAACTTGCAGCAACATTAATAAAAACTCCGTTTCGATTTGGAACCCATACGGCTTTCATTGCTTCCGTTGTGTCTTTTGTTATGTCAGGTTCGGGTATGTTTTCATTTTTATTTACAAGAGCTGTCTTGGTTATTTCTTTAAGCCAGGGCAACTCGATAATTTTATGATTTATTCCGTAGAATTTTGCGATGTGAACTGAAGATGTTATTTCGTTGATTTTGGCTTTTTGAACATAGTCAAAAGTTATTGCGAGTTTAATTTCAAGCTCATCTTTTAAAGTTGCAAGACTTACTGTAGAGTCAAGTCCTCCCGATAAGATAACAAGTCCTGATTTTTTATTCATCACAGTCCTCTTCTTCATATTCATCATTATCGTCAGATTCGTATTCCTCCCAAATGGATTTGGCTTCATCTTTGCATACAGAAGGTATTTTTTCATCGTGCAAGATTTCTAAAAGGATTTCGCTTCCTGAAATATTATAAAGAGCTATAACCGTACTTCTGGCTACTTCTTCATTATCATCAAACAAACATTCTTTTATAATTGGAAGAATTTCTTCTTCGTCTTCAATTTTTGAAAGAGCTTCAATAGCACTTAGTCTTACATAAGGAGATTCGTCCAGAAGGGCGCTTTTTAAAGCTTTTATAGATCTTTTATCTTGGGTGCCTATATTGCCCAAAGCTTCAACAATTCTTTCTTTAAAAAAACTGAATTTATTTACAAAGCCTTCTTTAGTTTCTAAAATAGAAACAAGAGGTTCGATAGCCCTTATATCTCTAAGTTTGCCGAGAGCTTTTGCCGCAGTTTCCCGCAAATAAACAGATTTTTCTTCATTATCCGCAACTACATTTATTAAAGATCCGACAGCATAACTATTTCCCATTTGTCCTAAAGCATCTGCACAACTGAGACGAAGTTTATAGTTTTCGTTTTTGCTATTTAAGGTATAAAGTAAAGGTAATGTAACCTTAGAATTTCTTGAACACCCTAAAACTCTTGCAATATAACTTCTTAGTTCTATGTAGTCGTCAGAATTTTTACCCGATGCACTGAATTTTTCTTTCCAAAGTAAAAGTTCTATTAAAATGTCTACGCTGGACTCACGGTTGTAACCAGCAATTGTTTTAACAAGATAAAGAAGAATTTCGGGACTTGTTTCCTGAGTCAAAAAATGATTATAAATTTCAACCGCAACTTCATCCGGATACTCTTTGACTTTTTCAAGGAGCTCAATGTGCACATCCGTTTTAAGTCCTGAGGCGATTTTGAACTCTTTTGTGAGCCTGGCTAGATTTTCGATTGAAAACTCTTTCATAAGCTACCTATATCTTAAACATAAGTATAAAATATATAAAAAAAAATATATTTTCAAGTAAATTTTGAGTAGTTGTTAAGGCTTTAACTGAAATATTTGAAAGAGTTTTGCGCGTTTTGGTCGAGGATTTTCTTCACGGATTCTCGCTCAGAGCTGATAGCTTTGTATTCAACCTCAATAGAAGTCTGTTCAAGCTGAAGTTTTTTGTCTTGGGCGTTTATTTCTTCTACTGTTTTGTCATATTTATTTTCAGCTTCGACATCATCACCTTTGTAAAGTTCGTCATTTAGTTCAGAAACGCTTCGCCAGTCAATGATTTCATAATCATCACCTTCAAGAGCAAGTGGATCTTGCGTGAATTCATCAGCTTCTCTGACAAGAGAATATCTGCCCGAACGCAATTTTTCTTCAAGATTTGCGGACGCTCCTTCACTTCTTAATAAGGGTAAATCGCCTGATAAATCCCAAATTGTTGTGTTCCAGCCTGATGTTGCGGTTGCAGGAGTTGTGACAGCACTACCCGCGGTCGTTGACATATTGTTCTGATAGAAGTTATCTGCTCCTACGGTAGTTCCACCGTTCACAAAACCGGCAAAACCGCCTACATATACACATCCTGTACCTGTTACTACATTTCCTGTTGTATAAGAAGAGGTCACACTTGTCCCGGCGGCTCTTGTTTCATCTATAAACGCGCCGACTTCAGTACAATTATTTCCTACGGTTACAGTCCCGGTTGAATAAGAATTAGCAACAGAAGATGGTCCATCGTTCCAACCGCCTTGAAAACCGCTGACATAAATACAATTATCTCCTGTTGTTACATTTCCTGTCGAATAACAAGTTGAAATATTGCTGTTTGAAGGGTCTCCGATAAAGCCGCCTACATATTGTAGCCCATTTCCTACCTCAACATCAGTATTAGAATATGAATTTGTAATTGTTCCCCCATTACTTCCTATGAAACCACCTACTATTTGATGCCCGTCTCCTACATCTATATTTGAATTTGTGACAGCAACGTTATCAATATTACCCCCGTTTGCACCTATTAAAATTCCTATAAAAGAATAATCATATGGACCAGGTAATACAATTCTATCCGGTACGGTTATATTAATATCACTTACCTGTAAATTTTTAATTGTACCTGAATTCGCGGTAATAACACTTATAAAACGGTCTGTACCAGTTGCCGTAATATTAGCACCCGAAAGAGTATGCCCTTGTCCGTCAAATGTTCCAGTAAAAGTTCCTGTGATAACATTTTTGGCAAAATTACCGTTATCAGAAAGGTCTATATCACAACCAAGAACATAGTTTCCTGCAAGTGCTGCAGTAGCTGCGGCATCTCCACCATTCATAACGTTGACCAAATTCATAAATTCTTCTTCAGAATTTATAACAGTAGCAGATGAACTAGGTACGGAAACAGCTTTCATAAGACCATGTACAAGCTCTCCCGTATTATTATCAATCACCTTGTATCCTATTTTTTCAAGACTGTTCATAGAAAGATTTTGCAATCCTGATAAGGATTTTGTGAACATCTTGCGATTTGAAATTGAATTATTGTATGAAGTAGCGACATTTTCGAGTTCGGAAGCCAAACGCAAGCGTCTCTGGCAAATTTGCTGGATACGGCGCTCCAGGTCAACTTGCCTTGAGGTTAGAGATAAAAATCTTGCTTGATTTGACGACAAACCCATTTTTAAGT
>JAEWLZ010000042.1 GCA_023457295.1 Cyanobacteria bacterium OH_PDB_112 | reverse complement strand
CAGCAGCGCCTTCTCGCCGACGGGCAGCGCCTGCCAGCGGCCGTCTGCATCGCGGTAGAGGGTGACCAGCAGGCGCTCCTCTCCCCGGGCGAAGGCCGCCAGCCCGCGTGCCTCCAGCGTGGCCGTGTGCCGCTGGGGCTCGCACGTCCACAGCGCGCCGCACAGGCTCGTCCAGCCGGAAAGCCGGGGGTTGGCGAACGCATCGCTGAGCTCCGCAGGCACCTCGCCGACAAACTCCGTATAGGCAAACTGCCAGCCTTCCCCAAAGCCGGATGCCGTCCAGCGGCGGATGCCCTGCAGCGCCGCCGGATCGGCCACGGTGAGGGCGGGCGGGGTCAGGCCATTGTCCGCCATCAACGCATCCCGCCATGCCCGCAGCGCAGGGCTCCAGCCGATCGGCTCGCCATAGCAGGAGAGGAAGAACGCCTGCAGCGCATCCGCCGCAGTGGCCGCAGCCTGCGTGTCGGTGCCCATCAGGGCGGAAGCGGGCGTGAGGCTATTTTCCGTCATCACAGCGACCAGCGCCTGCCGCGCGGATTCATCCCAGTGTGTCCACCAGCCGGCTTCCTGCGCGCTGTTGAGCACAAAGCGCACGCTTCCCTCGGGGGCACGGTTGGGCAGATCACTGGTGAAGGGCGAGCTGCCCGAAAGAAACGTGCCTTCCGACACGGAGAAAGTCCCGGTGTACACCCAATCGGGGTGATCCGGCGGCCAGAAGCGCACCGCCAGCGTATCCCCCGCCTGCTCGGCGCTGAACGCAAACGCGTCGGCCTGCGCCTGCGTGTAGCCGTACACCTCGGTGAGCATGCCCATGGCGCTGTTGCGCACGAGCTCCGCCTGCGCAAGCCCGGTTGCCGGCCAAAGCAGCAGCGCGCATAGCGCCATTGCCGCGCCCCTGCGCAGCGCGTTACGCAACTCAAACTGGTTTTTCATCAGCCGTTGCCCTCCCCGTTGCCCGAGGTGTAGAGCACTTCACCATCGGGAGAATGTAAAATGATCTCCACCATATCCAGCGGATCGCTGCCCATAAAATCGAACTGCCAGTAAGGGGCGGCGAAAGCGGCATCGTCCGTGGCGCGGTAGCCGTAGCGCACGGCGAAGCGTTGCACGCTTTCCGCCGTTTCGCCGTACCGGGCGATCAGGGTTTGCACCGCGAGGTTCAGCGCATCGGCCAGCGGCAGAGCATCCGCGGGCGGCGTGGTGAACAGCGAGTTGCTCAGGGCGTAATCCTCCACAAGAAACCCATTCACCCGCGTGGCGGGCGCTGCGCCCGGCACGGTAGCGCGCAGCTGCTCCCGGGCGAAGGCATCGCTGGAGAACGATACCATGCGCACCGTGGGCAACACCTGCAGCGCGAACTGGAAGGCCGTGGCGCTGGCTTCGCTTTTCCCCACAAAGGCCACGTAGCGCTGATCCTCCGCGGTGGCCTCGGCCTGATAGGTGAGCGTTTGCAGCAGCGCGGAGGCGTGGGGCAGCATGGAGGCCATGAAACGGCGGACGTAGTCGGCGGCCTCCTGCTGCAGGGCGCTATCGCCGGTGTACAGGTCCAGCGCGGCCTGCGCGTCACTCCAGCCAGCGTTATGATAGAATGCAAACACTGTGCCATCCTGCGCGAAGGTGATGCTGGAAGGCGCCTGCGTGCCGGGGAGAATCCCCTGCACCGTGTAGCCATCGGCGGTGGGCTCCACCGTGAAGGAAACAGCGCTGCCATCCAGCCCCAGCGCCGGGGAGGCCCAGAAGGCGCGGGCGTAGGCAATGGCGCGCTCCTCGGTGTCGATGGGGCGGGCGACATTTTCTCCAAACACGCCGACGGCCTGCGTGGGCATCGTGGGGTGCTCGCGCAGCTCGGCCGTGGCAAAGGCCAACACCAACAGCACGCAAGCCGTGGCCACAAACGCGATGGACAGCCCGCGCCGGGCGGGGTGGCTGCTCAAAATGGCATTCACCCGGGTTTTCAGCCGCCGGCCGGTCATGGTCATGCCGGTGGCCAGCACCGCAAGCCCCGGCGCATTGCGGCGCGCGGCCGCCAGCACCAGCACCTGCGTGTAGCCAAGGCGCGCCTGCGCGTCCAGCGGCTGCACCACGCGATCATCGCAGGCCAGCTCGGCGTCCGTGCGGCTCATCTGCGCCGCCAGCCACACCAGCGGGTTGAACCAGTGCAGCGCGCAGCAGGCCAGCCGCAGCACGCCCCAGAGGTGATCCCGGCCGCGATAGTGGCACACCTCGTGGGTGAGCACGGTGATGGCCTCCTGTGGGGCGGCGGTCAGCGGCAGCGCGATGTAGGGGCGAAACACCCCCACCAGGCAGGCGCTGGGCAGCGGATCGGTGAAGTATACGGGAATCGGCCGCACGCCGCGCTCCCGGCACACGGCTTCATACTGGGAAAGCAGCCGCCCGGAAATCGGCTCGATGCGCCCGGCGCGCAGCTGGTGGCGAAAGCGCAGGTTGCGCCAGCCAAAAAACGCCAGCACCGCCGCAAGCCCAATCAGGTACCCGATCATCAGCCGCCGGGAGAGGGAGCCATCAAACGTGGAATCCACAAACGCATCCAGCTCTTGCACCAGCGGATCACCGCCCCAGGAGCCGCCGCGCAGGTTGCTCACCGCGCGGGATACGCCCTGGCTGGCATCGGAGAAACGCACCTGCAGCTGCCCGGCAATGGGGCGAATGGCCGCATCCTGCGAAAACGTGGGGCGGATTTCGTGAATCGCGGGGTTGGGCAGCGCCAGCGGGCACAGCAGCCGAACCGCCACCAGCAGCCACGCCAGCAGCAGCGCGCGGTTGCTGATGGCGCCGCGCGCGAAACGGCGCACCAGCACCATGAGCACGATGGCGATGCTGGCCATGAGGTTGGCCTCCAGCAAAAAGTTGTACATCACGGCAGTACGCATGAACATGCCTCCTTATGCCTGATTTCAGCGCCGGGGGTGATCGCGCAGCAAGGCCAGCAGCGCTTCGATTTCTTCCACCTTCATATCGCCAGAATCCACCAGATTGCTGATGAGCAGCGTGGCCTTGCCCGAAAACACC
>JAEWLZ010000041.1 GCA_023457295.1 Cyanobacteria bacterium OH_PDB_112 | reverse complement strand
ATATTGGGTTGACCGTTATGGTATCCCGCAAAAAATCCTCCGGGAACGGGCATGTTTTTGCCAAAAGTTGTGGAATTATCCACTTTTGATGCAACAAAAGGATTTCCGTTAAAAGGGTTTGGATTTCCTGACTTAACAACCGGAGCAGCCTGTCTTACAGGTGCTTGTTGCGCTTGTGGAATGTTATTTCCTATAAAATTTGCGAGTTGACTAACCATAGTTTAGACCTTTCATTCCGATTATTTTTTCTAATTATAAACTATTTTTGAAAAAAATAGAACCCCTATCGTATAAAAATATTATCCGAGAACTTCTTCTATTGTTTTATATGCTATATCAAGCATTGCGTCTATTTCTTCTTCAGTTATTATATAAGGCGGCATAAAATAAAAAACATTTCCTATGGGGCGCATAATTATTCCGTTTTTTAAGCCTTGTCTGTAAATTTTCATTTCTACACGTTCTTTAAAGTCAAAACTTTCTTTTGTGGTTTTATTTTTTACTAATTCGATTGCTCCAATCATTCCTAAATGACGCACATCTCCGATGTTTTTTAAGTTTTTGAATTTTTCAAGCCCTTTTTTTAGATATTCTATTTTGGGAATAATTTTTTCATCTATTTTTTCTTCTTCAAAAATTTTTAAATTTTCCAGTGCAACGGCACAAGCAAGAGGGTTTGCAGTGAAGCTGTGACCATGGTAAAAAGTTTTGGTTTTTTCATAATCATCATAAAAAGCGTCATAGATTTTTTGAGTACAAAGAGTTGTTGCAAGAGGCATGTAGCCTGCAGTTATTCCTTTTGCAAGACACATTATGTCGGGAGAAATTTCCGCATGTTCGCAAGCGACAAATTTTCCTGTTCGCCAAAATCCCATAGCAACTTCATCATCAATAAGCAAAATATTATATTTGTCGCAAAGTTTTCGAACTATTTTTAAATATTCAGTAGGATAAACAATCATTCCACCTGAGCCCTGTATTAAAGGTTCTATGACTATTCCGGCTATGTTTTGAGCGTCTTTTTTAAGGATTTCTTCTATTGCATAAGCGCATTCGAAATCGCACTTACCTTGCCTTTGTCCCATAGGACAGCGGTAGCAATAGGGCGATGGCGATTGATAAATATCAAAAAGCAAAGGTTTATAAATTTTATGAAAAAGGTCACAACCACCTATTGAAACAACTCCCAGAGTATCACCATGATAGGAATTTTTTATCGCGATAAATTTGGACTTCTCAGGATGCCCTGTTTGGGCCCAATATTGGTATGCCATTTTGATAGCGACTTCAACAGCGGTTGAACCGTTATCAGAGAAAAAAACTTTTTTTAGAGGCTTCGGACATAATTTTAGTAATTTTTCGGCAAGCTCTATTGCGGGTTTATGAGTAAATCCTGCAAAAAGAACATGTTCAATTTTTTCTGCCTGCTCACAAAGAGCTTTATTCAGTCTTTCATTAGAGTGCCCCAAAGTGTTCACCCACCATGAAGCGACAGCATCTATATATTTATTTCCTTGCATGTCGTACACATAAATACCTTTTCCTCGTTCAATTAAAATAGGCTTGTCTGTTTCAAAATCTTTCATTTGAGTAAAAGGATGCCAAATATTTTCAAAATCTTTTTTTATAAGTTCTTCGTAAGATGTCATTTTTTTCTCTCTTTACGGTTGAATTTTTGTTCCGTTAAATTTGTTCATAGTATTTTCCACATCATTTTTAATCCAAAATTCCAAAGAATCACAACAAATTGGAGTTATTTTTTGTAAAAAGTCACTTTCTTCTTGTGTGAATTTTTGCAAAACAAAGTTTTCTGAGCTTAAAAAAGGTGGTTGAGGACCGATTCCTACTTTAAGGCGTGAAAATTTATTATCGCCACCGAGGTGTTGAATTATTGATTTAATTCCATTATGTCCTCCGTCTGAACCATTCGCGCGGAATCTTATTATTCCTAAATCTAACGAAATATCATCATAAACGATAATTATATCTTTTTTTTCTATTTTATAAAAATTCATAACAGCAGAAATAGATTGCCCTGAAAGATTCATATATGTAAGAGGCTGCATGATTATAACATCTTCGCCTGAAATTTTGCCTTTGCCTATTAAAGAATTGAATTTTGATTCTGTTTTGCCTTGTATGGAGTGTTTTTCAGCCAACTGTGAAACAACCATGAAACCTGCGTTGTGCCTGGTTTTTTCGTATTTACTGCCCGGGTTTCCGAGTCCTGCTATCAGCTTCATGCATTACCCTCACTAAAAAAAATATTAACCCTATTGTTTAAACGTATATCCAATTACAAAGCTAAATGAATATCTTAATAATAATAATAATATTTCAAATATGTTGAAAAATAAATCGGCGGTTACGGAAATATTGTCGTTGTTTTGAGTTAAAGAGGATAAAAATCCCTTTAAAACCAACATCTTGGAGGGAAAATGAAAATAAAACCGAGAAGCACAATAAAAAATGAAAGTTCTAAAAAACTGAGCAAATTTTTGGAAGAAAAGAAAGTTCACAAAAAAGATTTTGCTCAAATGATAGGCGTAACATTGTCTTATGTTTATAGCTTGATAGATAACAGTGTTCCTTTTTCTTCAAGGGGTACTACTCTTGAGCGTATTGCAACAGTTATGGGAGTTCGTCCTGAAGATTTTATGGAATATACTCCATCTGATGAGCCAAAGCTTATTGATGTTGGAGTTCAGCTTCTTCAGCATAAACAAAAAATGCTTAAAATGTCGAATGTGGATTTTATACGCAAATTCCCTAAAAATAAGCGTGTAGAAATAGTAGACCTTTGGCGTGGGGCTTTACCTTTGCCTTTGGATTGGCACAATCTTATGAATATTTGTTATATTTTGGATGTTTCGGCGGATGAGATATTCCCGTACTGGCAATCTCGTAT
>JAEWLZ010000040.1 GCA_023457295.1 Cyanobacteria bacterium OH_PDB_112 | reverse complement strand
TGCTTGTAGGTATTGTAATTTTTGTTATCATAACCGTTGTACAGTTTATGGTAATCACAAAAGGTGCGGAACGTATTGCAGAGGTATCAGCGAGGTTTGCATTGGATGCGATGCCGGGAAAACAAATGACTATTGACGCTGACTTTAATGCGGGGTTGATTTCTCCTGAAGAAGCTGTCCGCCGAAGAGAAGATTTACAACGTGAATCAAGCTTGTACGGTTCTATGGATGGTGCGATGAAGTTCGTAAAAGGGGATACTATCGCCGGTATTATCATCGTTCTTATTAACATAATAGGCGGCTTGTGTATCGGTATGTTGATGAATCAGATGAGCTTTGAAGATGCTGTTCAAAAATATACTATTTTGACAATAGGTGATGGTTTGTCACAGCAATTGCCATCGCTTTTAATGGCTATATCTTCAGGTATTGTAATGACCCGTTCCACTTCGGACGGTTCAAGCTTGGGTAAAGAGGTTGCTTCGCAGTTTATGAATAAGCCTTACGGTCTTTTTTATGCGGCGGCATTTTTATTTCTGATTACTGTAACAAGCGGAGTTACTCATCTTCCGTGGCCATTTTTCCTTTTATTTACCATAATTTTATTTGTCGCCGGTTTGTCAGTTTTGATTTCTCAAGACGTTCAGTCACAATTGGGACAACTTGAAAATGTTAAACAAAGTATGCAGGATTTGGTTAACCCAAATCGTATGTATGAGCGTTTAGGCGTTGATATCTTAGGTTTGCAGGTAGGCGTGGGCTTGCTTAAAATCGCCGATCCTGAGCAGGATGGTGATTTGCTTGCCAAAATAGCCGCGCTTCGTCAACGTGTAACTGATGAACTGGGTTATATCATTCCTAACATCCGTATCATGGATTCAACGGCTTTGGGTGAAAAAGAATACATGATTTCAATTCGCGGAAATAATGTAGCGACAGGCTTTGTGGAACCTGATAGAGTTATGGTTATCGCAGAGCAGTGGGATTCTACGGGGCATCCTGTTCCTAAAGATGTAATAACAGGACTTGACCCTACTTATCAGGCGCAGGCTTATTGGGTAGAATCTAAAGATGCAGAAGGTCTTGACGGTATCACAGGTGTAACCGCTACCGATGTAATTGTTACGCATTTGCAAGAATCTGTCCGTAAATATGTTGATGAAGTTATGACAAAAACCGATGTTCTTAAACTTATGGAACTTGTCAAAAGCCAAGACCCGACGCTTGTTAATGACCTTGTTCCCGCAATCATTTCTACAAGTGATTTGCGCAAGATTTTTGTTAATCTTATCCGTGAAAAAGTTTCTATCAAAGACATTATCTTTATTTTTGAAAGACTTTGCGATTATGCCAGATTTTCAAAAGAACCGGATATCCTCTCCGAGCGTCTGCGTGCTGCTTTAGGACGTCCTATCTGTCTTCAGAATGCCACAGATGACGGGGTGCTTTATACTTTGACTTTATCTTCAGAGTGGGAAAAAGCTCTCGATGATTCTTGTCAAAGGACAGAACTCGGAACAATGTTTATGCTGAATCCCGTTCAGGTACAGGAGCTTATCGAAACCACTGCATCGACTCTGATGCGCGCGCATCAGATTATAGGACAACAGCCCGTCGTGCTTTGTTCACCCCGTATAAGACTTCCTTTGTATCAGCTTTTAGAACGTCATATTCCGACGATTGTTGTTATTTCATATAGTGAACTTATAACAGATATCAAGGTTGAAGCCATTGATACAATAGGTGAAGGCGAATTTGTTTCATAGGACAAAAAATGGTAAATAAAGAAAAAATACTCGACATAATAGACACGACCAAAACATATGAGTACAAAGGCTCTGTATCAAAGCTTTTGGGACTTACTGTCGAAGTTAAAATGCCGGGTCTTAAAATAGGTGATTTGTGCTATATCGAAAATTATTTCGGTGAAAAAAAAGCCGCTGAGGTAGTAGCTTTTAAAGGCGATGTGGCGCAGCTTCTTTTGCTTTATGATGGAGCGGGAATCGGACAGGGAAGCCTGGTTCAATCTACAGGTAAACCTATTACTATACCTGTCGGAGATTTTTTGCTTAACAGGCTTATTAATCCTCTCGGAGAGCCGATTGACGGAAAGCCTCTTGAAACAAGCGGCGCGAATTGGATAACTATTGACGGAGCGCCTCCTGATGCTTTTGAACGTCCTATTATTGATACCAAGTTTTCAACCGGTATACGAGCTATTGACTCATTACTTACTTTTGGTGCGGGGCAAAGGATGGGATTATTCGCAGGTTCAGGGGTTGGTAAAAGTACCCTGCTCGGTATGATAGCCAGAAACTCTGATGCGGATGTCAATGTCCTTGCATTAATCGGAGAGCGTGGTCGTGAGGTAAGGGAGTTTGTAGAGCATTCACTTGGCGAAGAAGGTATGCGACGTTCTGTTATAGTTTGTTCAACAGGTGATCAGCCGCCTTTGATTAGGATGAAGTGTCTTCAGACGGCGACAGCGGTTTGTGAGCATTTTCGTGATCAGGGCAAGAAAGTTTTTCTTATGACTGATACGGTTACACGTTGTGCTATCGCAGGTCGTGAAGTGGGGCTGTCTATCGGTGAGCCGCCTACTATGAAAGGTTATCCGCCTTCGATTTTCTCTTGGCTTCAAAGGGTTTTGGAGCGTACAGGATGTAGCGCAAAGGGTTCTATTACGGCTCTTTATACAGTTTTGATGGAAGGTGATGATATTACAGACCCTATTGTTGATACGGTGCGTGGTATTGTTGACGGGCACGTTTTCTTGTCGCGTAAGGTAGCTGAGATGAACCACTATCCTGCGATTGATGTTTTGGGAAGTATTTCAAGGCTTTTTACAGAAGTTGCCGATGATGAACACAAATCCGCCGCCGCAAAAATGCGGACTTTGCTTGCTCTTTACCGTGAAAACAAAGACCTTATAGATGTAGGTATGTATCAAATGGGATCTAATCCTAAACTTGACCTTGCTATTGAGCTTATGCCTCAGATTAACGGATTTTTGCAACAACGTACTTCTGACAGTGTAAATATGGACGGTACGATTCAGACGCTCAAAGATATGATGGCTGATGTCGAGATATAGTAAAAGAATTACTTGTAGACATGTGTAACCGCATAATGAAAAGTTTGCACTGCTTGTACCGTTTTTTTATACAAATCTTCGTAGCCTTTTGTATAAAAAAGCGGAGTTAAAAAGATTGGACAATCTTTGGGAATTATATTCATACGGGGCTGATTTATTTTAACTTGGTCATATTGTGGAGGAAATTTTTTAGGAAAAGAGATGTTTAATGAAGTTTTTTTCTTTTTACCTTTAAAAAGATCCAAATGAATTGACTCCTGCTTGCGGAAGAAAAAATTGAAAATATGACGAGATGTTACTTTTACACTTGAATTTTCAGGCATTTTTGTTTTTAAATTTTTCAAAACACTGTCTATCTTATCTCCGATGTCATGATTTTTATTTTCTGCAGTATCAATTATTTTTCTTGCTCCTGCTGAAATTGTGACATTATCAACTTTCATTGTTGTCTCCTTTTATATTAATTATACAGTAGGAGTTCTTAAGGTGAAATTTTTTATATGAAATCTTCACAATTTGAAAAACTTCTTTGTAAGTGGTAAATTTAGGTAGTAATAGTTACTTAAAAAGGAAATAAAATGAGCGAAAATCTGGAAGCACTTAGCACAATGAGACACTCAGCGTCGCATATTATGGCGCAGGCTGTCCAAAATCTTTTCCCGCAAGCAAAACTGGCAATAGGCCCAAGTATTGCGACGGGATTTTATTATGATTTTGATATTCCGGATTACACGCTTACGCCTGAAGATTTGCCAAAAATTGAAGAAGAGATGAAACGCCTTATTCAAATGGGACTTAAGTTTGAAGCATATCCGATACCTGATGTTGAAGCTCAAATAGCAGAATTCAAAGCTCAAGGCGAAATTTATAAGGCGGAACTTTTAGAAGAACATAAAAACGATTCTCCCACGCTTTATTTGACTAAAGATAAAGACGGAAATATTCTATGGAATGACCTTTGTAGAGGTCCTCACATTGAATCGAGTAAAATGATAAAAGCTTTCAAGCTACTTTCAGTGGCAGGTGCTTACTGGCGTGGTGATGAAAAAAATAAAATGCTTCAACGTATTTATGCTACTGCTTTTTTGGATAAAAAAGAATTACAGGAGTACCTTACACAGCTTGAAGAAGCAGAACGCCGTGACCATCGTAAACTTGGCACTCAACTCGATTTATTTTCTATCCGTGAAGAAATTGGCTCAGGGCTTGTATTGTGGCACCCGAATTTGTCGGTTGTGCGTGAGCAGATTGAGAATTATTGGCGCACCGAACATCGCCGCCGCGGGTATGATATAGTTTTTTCTCCTCATATCGCAAAGCCGAAGTTGTGGGAAATTTCAGGGCATATGTCGCATTACAGCCAAAATATGTTTATGGTTAAAGCCGATGAGCAGGATTTTATTTTAAAACCTATGAACTGTCCTTTTCATATTTTGATGTACCAGTCAAAGCGTCATAGTTATAGAGATTTGCCTGTGCGTTTGGCGGAACTTGGTACTGTTTATCGAAATGAGCGTTCCGGAACTCTTGCAGGGCTTACCCGTGTACAAGGATTTACTCAAGATGATGCGCATATTATTTGCACGCCTGAGCAGCTTGTTGAAGAAATTAACGCAATTATTGATTTTGTTGACGCTACTCTAAAAATGTTTGATATGAGTTATGAAGTTGAACTATCAACTCGTCCTGAGGACTTTGTCGGTGAGATTTCAAACTGGGATAAAGCGGAAGCAGGTCTGAAAGAAGCTCTTGCGGTCAAGGGTATAAATTACGAAATTAATGAAGGTGATGGTGCGTTTTACGGACCGAAAATCGATTTCAAATTGAAAGATGCTATCGGCAGAACTTGGCAGGGAGCTACAATTCAGCTTGATTTTAATTTGCCTGAACGTTTTGATTTAAAATATCAAGATAAAGATGGTTCGATGAAAACCCCTGTTATGCTTCATAGGGTAATTTTCGGGTCTATGGAAAGATTTATGGGAATTCTTATAGAGCATTATGCAGGTGCTTTTCCGACTTGGCTTGCTCCGGAGCAGGTAACTCTTGTTCCGATTGCTGAAAATCATATTGATTATGCTGATGAGGTTTTCAAAAAACTTAAAGAGTCAGGAATCAGAGTTAATCTTGATGACCGTTCAGAAAGTATGAATTATAAAATCAGAGATGCAATTAAAAATCGCAGAGTACCATATGTACTTGTAATGGGTGATAAAGAAGTTGAGTCAGGACAAGTGGCAGTCCGAGGAAGAGGGCGTGATAATCTGGGTGTTCGCTCTGTTGATGAATTTTTAACAGGAATTCAAAAAGAAGTTGAAACTAGAGGAAAAGAACTTTTATAAAGACGATTACTTGTGTGTTCCTGCTCTATAACCGCACCATGCAAAGATAGCCGGGAGAAATCTGTCGGCGTGAATTTTGTCTATAAAAGGAATTTTTGCTAAAACAAGTGCGCCTAAGGCGTCATCTATATTTACTAACATATCTTTAAATCCGAGTTTTCTGTCAGGTTCTAGCTCATTAGGATCATTTATTTTGTTGGCAATCCAAGCCGAAATAGGCATACCGACAATTAAACCTGTACAAACACCAGCTATTTTTGCCGGAACAGTATTATATCTTTTACTTTTTTCAAGCTTTTCAACAATTACACCAACCATAAGAGTGGGTAAAGTCGCATTCATAAATTGGAAAACACCTTCTTTAATTTTATGAGTTTTATTATGAGCTTTATCGGTATAGATTCCCGCTAAAACACCACTTGCAATAGCCGCTCCGCTTATGAGAGTCATTTCATTTACACCGTATTTAATTTTAAAAATTTCGGCAAAGTTTTTTAAAGAATCAAATTTTAATCCTTTTTTTTGATATTTTGCTATCAAAATCATGGAAGCTAAAGTTCCGGCCGCAACAATCCCCGAAACCTTCAATTTTTTATCTGCAGAAACAGGAATTTGATTAGGAGTTTTTTTTTCTTGCTTATTTTCTTGTTCTGCACCAAAACAAGGTTTGGATTTATTTTTAGAATTTAAATAAGCATTAAAGCTATTACTAAAGTGTATATTATTCATCTGTGGTTTGTTAAAAAATTAGTCTAATAAAGTATCAAGCATTTCAGCGTTTTGATTTGCTTTTGTTAGGTTTATATTTCGATTTCTTTTCATATAAGTTCTTAAAGCTTCACGAACGAGTTCAGAACGTGTTCTTTGCTCATCTGTCGCCATTTCGTCAATCTTAGATAAAAAGTCGTCTGACATTGAAATTAAAACTCTAGCCATATTTCGCCTCCCTTGAAATATTTTTTCTTTTATAAAGTAAGTATATTACAATCTGACATATTGCGTATATGTTTGTTAAGAAATATTATTACTCAATTCTTAGTGAAGATTTTCCTGTGGTTTGTTGATTTGCCGGGCGCATCATAGTACTTGGCTTTGCAGGAGCCGGAACAAAAGTTGAACTCATGTTTGTTGAAGAAATAGATTTTGGTTGAGATTTTGCTTTTTCTTCAGGTTTTAGCATTAAATCTTCTTTAGGTTTTGTTGATGTCGAATTTACTGGGATAGAAGGAATTACATCCCCATCTTCGTCAACAAGAGGTGCTTTTTCGGGGTTTGGAGTACTTATTATATCAACAGGAGTTCCTCCTCCCACAACTTCTTCGCTAGGCTGAAGTTCTATTGCAGATGGCTCCGCTGTTTTGCTTAAAACTATTTCAGGGTAGTTAAATCCTGAGAAAGGAATATTTTGAAGAGCTGCTACCATATAATCTTTCCAAACAAGAGCAGGTACAGAACCCCCAGTAATTTTGTGGTGAGCTTTATTTTTGTCGTTTCCGACCCAAATGCCTGTTACGATTTCAGGTGTATATCCTATAAACCAAGCATCTCGGTAATCATCAGTTGTACCTGTTTTTCCTGCTATTTGACGACCTTCAATACGAGCAGCTTTACCTGTTCCGGCTTCTACTACTCTTTGAAGCATTGATGTTAAAGCAGCTGCTACATAAGGATCCATAACTCTTTTATATTCAGGTTTTGCCTGATATAAAATTTCACCTGATGAAGTTTCTACTTTATCGATAGCATAAGGAGCCGGTTGGATGCCCGCATTTGCAAATGCGGCGTATGCTTTTACAATTTCAAACATTTTTACGGCATTTGTTCCGAGAGCAAGAGTAAGGTTTTTTTCGATAGGGGTAGAAATCCCTAAGTTTCTTGCCATTTTTATTGTTTCATCCATTCCGATATCTTTTAAAAGTCTTACAGCAATTACGTTTGAAGATAAAGCAAGCGCAGTATGCAACGGAAGTTGTCTGCGGTATTTGTTGCCGTAGTTTTTAGGCGACCATGGGCCCATATGTAAAGGTAGATCTTCATAAATGTCATTAGGAGTTTTTCCTGCCTGAATTGCCGCGGCATAAACAAAAACTTTAAAAGATGAACCTGGCTGACGAATTGATTGTGTAACCCGGTCATATTGACTCGCACGGTAATCTTTGCCCCCTAAGTAAGCCAAAACTTTTCCGTTTGCCACATCCATTGAAAATAAAGCTACCTGTTCATCAGGACTGTTTAGTCCGTATGTTCTAAAGTATTTGTTTACAGCAATTTGTGCTGCTTCTTGGGCATGGTAGTTTAAAGTGGTGGTTACTTTATAACCTCCGCGAGAAATTTCTTGTTCTGAAAATCCTAAACTTTCGAGTTCTTTTAATGCGTAATCAATAAAGTATGGCGCTTTATTTAAAGATGTTCTGGAATGATTTTCTTGTAAATATATAGGTTCATGAAGCGCTTGTTTGTATTGTTCTTTAGTTATAAAGCCCATTTTTCTCATTCTTTTGAGTACTATGGCTCTTCTTTTTAGTGCCAAATCAGGACGTTTGTATGGTGAATAAATAGACGGAGCTTGAGGAAGACCGGCAATAAGAGCCGACTCTGCCAATGTGAGCTGGTCAAGGGTTTTTCCAAAATATACATCTGCCGCTGCCGCAGCACCGTAAGCCCCTTCTCCCAAATAAACCGTACTTAGGTAAAAGGCAAGAATTTCATCTTTTGAAAGACTTTTTTCTATTCTGTGAGAAATCACGAGTTCTTTGACTTTTCTGTCTATTGTTTTTTCATTTGACAGAAATAATATTCTTGCAAGCTGTTGAGTAATTGTACTTGCACCTTGAGAGTATCGGTT
The DNA here is from genome assembly GCA_023457295.1 of Cyanobacteria bacterium OH_PDB_112. Taxonomy (GTDB): domain Bacteria; phylum Cyanobacteriota; class Vampirovibrionia; order Gastranaerophilales; family CAJFVJ01; genus JAEWLZ01. The sequence goes on along the minus strand of JAEWLZ010000040.1, from coordinate 855 downwards.
TGCCTGAATATTGCAAAATATAGACCTGAAAAGCGCAAAAAGGTCAAAACCGCGGTGCTTATAAAAATTCTTGTCTTCAGTTGCAATAAGAGCATATTTCAAGTTTTCTGGAATATCCTCGGGCTTTACCGTCATAGCCTTATAGGCGCTGAAAGTTTTTATTATTTCGCCGTCTTGAGACACGAATTGTGTTACAAGATTAGGGCTATATGTTTTTAGATTTTTTATAGGGGGCAAAAGTGCCAAATAAAGATTAAAAGCTATAATACAAGCGATAAGAGAAGCCGATACCATAACAATTAGGTTTTTGTTCGGTTTTTCAGGCTTTTTTTTGTAATTTCTATAAGACATTTTTTATTTCCAATTGTTTGTAACTTATACTAATATATTATCAAAAGCATGTTTTTTTGAGTAAAAATAAATGAAAATAATCGATATTTTAGCACCTATTTATTACGAATTCTTAGCAAAATTTGTTCCTAAGAGGGTTACTTACATTATAGACGGAAAATGCAAAAAATGCGGCAAGTGTTGCAGATATATGTTATGTAATGATTTGGGCTCAGAAATGGAGTTTGCTTTTTTACAGTTTCTTTATCCTTCGTATAGGCGTTTTAAGGTTGCGGGAAAAGACGAATTCGGCAATTTTGTAATCAGATGTTCTTTGATTGACAAGGATAATCTTTGTCCTGTTCACGATATTCGTCCTAATGTATGCAAAAAATATCCTGCAAGTAAGCTTTCTCATAATGCTGTTTTGCATAAAGATTGCGGATTTTTGGTTAAGCCTGAGAAAAGTTTCAAAGATTTTTTATAATAAAAAATTTTGTTTCTTGGTTATAATATATTATATAT
>JAEWLZ010000039.1 GCA_023457295.1 Cyanobacteria bacterium OH_PDB_112 | reverse complement strand
AGATTACGGATCACACCTCCCACTCCACCCGCGTGACCTACACCGATATGGGCAAGGACGCCACCGTGAGCGATACCCGCGGCCATGAGATCGATTTCATGTTCCGCAACACCACTGGCAACAAGGTGTTCCTCGCCGCCCACGTGATCACCGATCCCTCCAACAAAAAGCGCCTGCTGTGCGAAGTGCGCGTGTATGGCATGGATTTGGGCAATACCCGCTACGAGCTGGAAACCGAAGTGGTGGAAAAGCTCCCCATGCCCACCGAGCCCGAGTACATCGAGGATACCAAGGCCAAGTACGTGACCTATACCGATGAAGAGAAGATCGTCATCGAAGCCAGCGAAGGCTACGTGGTGGATACGTACCTGTGCACGCTGGTTGGCGGTGTGCAAACCGATCGCTCCAAGATTGCCCGCAGCACCTACAAAAACCGCGCCGCCCGCATTTACGTGGGCGTCACCCCGCGCGGAATTCCGTGATCCTCCGTGCTGCCCCTGCCGGGCAGCAGGCAGGCAAACGATGCAACGCCCCATCCGACGGCTGTCGGGTGGGGCGTTGGTTGTTTCTCTGGCGAGCAAAGTTCTCCCCCGCGCGCCTCGCGGCCGCTCGCTTGCCGCGTGGGCTGGCGCAAAGCGCGCAGTGTGGGGCGGGATGGTGGGGGCTCGGCCTCAAACCCCGCAAGGGACTTTGCCGCTTGATCCCCATTGCTGCGATCGCGGGGGCGCAGCCGCCCGGGCATTACGCCTCTTCGTTAGGCTGCTGTTCCCACAAACCATATTGATCGACATTGCGCAGCGCGTTGAGCATGGATTCTTCCAGCTTTGGGTACCTCCTGCCCAGCTCCGCCAGCAGCGCCTTCATCTCCTGCCGCCGCGTGTTGCCGTTGGCCGGACAGGGGTTGTGCAAAACCGGCAGGTTCAGCTCACTCTGCAGGTGGATGATCTCCCGCTCCGGCATATACACCAGCGGCCGGATCACCGTCACCCCGGAGCGCGCCAGCCGTGTTTTCGGGTGGAACGTGTGCAGCCGCCCTTCAAATACCAGGCTCATCAGCAGCGTTTCCAGCGCATCCTCCCGGTGATGCCCCAGCGCCAGCTTGTTGCAGCCCAGCTCCCGGCACAGCTCACACAGCATCGCCCGGCGCATTCTGGCGCATAGCGGGCAGGGGCTCCCGTTGCCCGTGCGCTGCGCGAGCACTTCCGCCAGCGGCGTATGCCGCACCGTCAGCGGCACGCCCAGCCCTTCGCTCAGCGCGCGGATCGCCGCCGTATCCGGCGGGGGCTCCCCCATCGTGAGCATCACCGCCTGCAGCGAAAAATCGCCGCGGATCCGCCGATACTGCGCCAGTGCCGTGAGCAGCAGCAGGCTGTCCTTGCCCCCGCTGACGCCAACCGCGAGGGTATCGCCCGGTTCCAACAGGCCAAAGTCCTGATCCGCGCGCCGCACATGCCCCAGCGTCCGCTTCATGGCGTTCATGGTGCGCCTCCCTTCCCCGGCTCAGGGGTTGCCCAGCTTCACCACCAGCACGCCGTCCATCGGTTGGATGCAGCCCTGCGCGGGGTAGGCCGGCATGGCGGCCAGCTGCTCGCTTTGCAAAATGGCCTCGGTGGTCGCGGCATCCGGCGCGGCAAACTCCAGCCCCAGGTAGGAGCGCATAAAGCCGCGGGTATGGCTATCGGATTGCAGCACGCTGAAGGGCTTCATGTCCGCAAAGCGAGGCATACCCTGCTTATAGAAGGGGATGTTGCCGTAGGGGTTGCGGCTGGCCTTGCCCGCAAACAACACCGGCGTGGTCAGGGTAAAATCCTCCCGGCTTTCCAGCCGCGCCACCAGCCGGGACGCATACTGCTCCGTCGCCTCAAAATCGAGGCTATACAGGTAGTACACCTGATTGGCATACACCGTGTAGCCAAAGCCGGTCGCCAGCAGCACGCAGGCCATGGCCGCCGCCACGCCGCGCCGCAACCCGATGAAGCGGGGCGCCCCCGCCTCCTCGCGCACCGCCTGCGCAAGCACCAGCGCCAGCCAGTAGGGGCATGCGGTGCAAAACGTCATCAGTTGATGCACCGTGGCGGCGTTGAGCAGGTAGATGCTATCAAACAGCAGCGGCAGCAGCAGCAGCCCCGCCACCGTGCACAGCCGCTGGAAGGTGGTGGATACGCGCCGCACCATCAGCCAGAGGATCGCGCAGGCGTCAAATGCCAACACCCCCACATTGAGCGCCTGCATCACCCCGCCCTGGTTCGCCCCCACCTCCGTGAGGAAGTGGTGGAAGAAGCGCAAATACGCTGTTTTGAGCAGATGGCCGATGGAGCGCGGGTCAATCTGGCCGATGGCGCTCACGCCCATGTAATCGCTCAGGGGCACCTGCGAAACCGCCACCACCACCTTGAGCACACCCAGGTACAAGCTAAGCCCCAGCGCAAACAGCAGCGCGTAGCGCGCTGCCAGCGCCAGCAGCGCGCGGTTGCTCTCCCGCCCGGTCAGCAGGCGCTGCAGGCCGCGCACCGTCAACCAGCCCAGCGCCAGCGGCAGGTACGCCTGATAGATGCCCAGCGACAGGCAAAGGCACACCGCCCCGGGCAGAAAGCCCAAGCGCCACCGATCGGTCAGCAGTGCTGCCAGCGCCACCAGCAAAATGGTGTAGCCG
>JAEWLZ010000038.1 GCA_023457295.1 Cyanobacteria bacterium OH_PDB_112 | reverse complement strand
GCATTATCTCTGTAAAAATTATAAATAAAGAACAAGAAATTATTAATGGGATATATTCAACTAAATAACCCTTTGCCAAGGTGGAATTTTAGTTTTATAATAATCACAAAAGAAAAAAGAGGATTTTTTTATGGATTATATGCAAATTCTTAGCTATGTACCAACAGTAATTGAAAGTTCAGCTCGTGGTGAAAGGTCTTTTGACGTTTTTTCAAGATTATTGCGTGAACGTATAATTTTCTTGGGCGATGAGATAGATGATGACCTGGCAAATTCTGTTATGGCTCAGCTTTTGCTTTTGGATTCAGAAAATCCTGAAAAAGATATTATGCTTTATATTAATAGCCCCGGAGGTGTTATTACTGCGGGAATGGCTATATTTGACACTATCAACTCAATTAAAGCCGATGTTTGCACAATTTGTTTGGGGGAAGCGGCAAGTATGGGAGCATTTTTGCTTTCCGCCGGAACAAAAGGCAAACGTATGGCATTACCGAATGCAAGAATTATGATTCACCAGCCATTAGGTGGTGCGCGCGGTCAGGCGACTGATATAGAAATTGAGGCAAAAGAAATTTTGCGAATGAAAGATATGTTGAATGGACTCTTATCAAATCATTGCGGTCAACCGATTGAAAAAATCAAAGAAGATACAGAGCGTGATTATTTTATGAGTGCGCAAGAAGCTTGTGAATACGGACTTATAGACAAAGTTTTAAATCCTGCCGAGAAGTTGCCGAAAGCGGTTGATTAAGCTGTTATTGTGAACAATGGCAATAAGCTAATCAATTAACCACTCGAACACCATGTTCGATTGATTCGGCTAAAAAGCACTCTGCATTAAGACCTTCAGGAAGGTCTATGAACTCATCAAGTAAGCCGAAAACAGTCGAACCACTGCCTGACATAAGTGCATTTTTGCAGCCGAGTTTTAACATGTATTCTTTAAGTTGACGTATTTGAGGGTAATCTTTATCAATAGCTCTTTCAAGGTCATTCGCTAAAAATGGCGTTATATCTTGATTGTTGTTTATAGCCATAAGCATATTAAATGTAGCGTTTAACGGTGATTTTTCTTTTAATTTATCAAACTTTTGATAAGCTTCTTTTGCGGATATTCCAAAAGTTTTTGGCTTTATAAGAAGTAGTTTTAGTTTTGGGGTTTCAACTTTTTTGAGAACTTCTCCTCTAGAAGTTGCCAATTTAGTTCCTCCAAAAAGACAAAAAGCCACATCAGAACCTATTTGAGAACAAAGTTCTGATAATTCTTCGCTAGTAAAAACATTGTTAAAAATTTTGTTTAAGCCGTAAAAAACTCCTGCCGCATTCGCACTTCCCCCGGCAAGACCCGCTTCTATCGGAATATTTTTTTCAATATGTATATGTATCTTATATTGACCTTCGATTTTATCCAAAAATAGCGCACAAGCTTTGTAAGCTAGATTTTTTTCGTTGTATGGAATTATATCGGATGTTCCGGAAAGAGTAATTTCGGTTTTAGAAGCTGTTTCGGCAGTAATTGTAATGTAATCGTAAAGACTTATTGCCTGCATTATGCTTTGGAGTTCATGGAATCCGTCTGGGCGTTGTTTCATAACTTCGAGCGTAAGATTTATTTTGGCAGGTGTTTTTACTTTTATGGTTTTCATTTTTACCTCTTAAAGATTCGTATATGTGTTTGTAAATTCGTTAAATTGTTCAATGGAGAGTTTTTCTCCTCTTATATCGGATGAAAGTCCCATTTTTTCGAGGGTGGCGAGAATTTTAGCCTTCTCAAATCCTCCTTGGGAAAGAGCGTTTACAAAAGTTTTTCTTCTTTGTGCAAAAGCACTTTTGATAACATTTTTGAAAAGTTTTGGGTTTTCAAGTTTTATGCGAGGCTTTTCATTTACTTTGAGTTTTACAATCGCCGAATCAACTTTTGGTGAAGGATAAAAGGCTTTGGCGGGAACTTTTTTAATGATTTCGGGTGTGCTCCAAAAATTTGTTAAAATAGAAAGAAGTCCGTATTGCTTGTTGGGGCTGTCAGGATTAGCAACAATCCTTTGCGCTACTTCATATTGAACCATTAAAAATATTTCTGAAATACAGTTTCTGTTTTTGTGTTCTGTATCATCAATTTCGCCTAAAAGATGGGCTATTATAGGACTTGTAATATAGTATGGGATATTTGCGATAATTTTTGTTTTTTGTGTCAAAAAATCACTTAAATCAGTTTTTAATATATCTTGCAAAAGAATTTCAAGATTTTCAATTTGAAGCCCTTGTAAAACGTCTGCTGCTTCAGGGTCAAGCTCTATTGCGTATATCTTTTTTACAAGAGGTGCTATATTTTCTGTGACAAAACCTGCTCCAGGACCTATTTCTATGACAGTTTCATCAGAACTCAAATTTGATTCTTCAACAATCAAATCAATTATGTTGCTATCAATCAAAAAATTTTGTCCTAGGCGTTTTTTTGTTTTAAATTCTCTTGCCCTTTTTAAGTAATCCATTTTGACTTGTCCTTTTGGGGATGTTTTCTTGTGTAAATTTATTTTACGCTAAAAACCGTAAAAGAGCATCAGGGGATTTTTTTTATTAAAATTAAACATATGAGTATAAAATTTTTAGAAAACAAATCTAATCTTAGAGATAACTTGGCATCGGATTTTTATAATGGAATAAAACCTGCCTGTGATTTTAGAATCGGTACTGAAATTGAGCGTATTAATGTTTTGAAAAATAATTTTGAAGCTGTTCCTTATGTTATTATTGAACAGTTTTTGGATATTTTTGGGACAAGATACGGATGGCAAAAAATTAAAAACGAAAACCATATTTTGGGATTACAAAAAGATGGGCATTTTGTTTATCTTGAACCTGGAAGTCAAATAGAACTTAGTCTTGCAAAAACAGAAAATATTCATAATGCAGCTGATTATATTTTTGATTTTAATAAAAAATCTTCCGAAATAGCTGATTTTTTGGGTTTTTATACTTTGGGATACGGGATTCAGCCTGTATCAACTTTTGACAAAATAAGTATTATCCCTAAAGAGCGTTATGAGCTTATGACAGATTATTTTGTTGATAAAGGCAATATGGCATATGTGATGATGAGAGAAACTGCGGGAGCTCAAGTTACGCTCGATTATTCGTCTGAAGATGATGCCGTTTCAAAACTTCGTTTAGGTATGTTTATAGCACCTGTTGTAAGTGCAATGTTTTCAAATTCTCCTATCCATAACGGACAAAAAACAAGTTATAAATCATTTCGTGCAAAAAGTTGGCTTTATACGGATGACGAAAGATGCGGTTTTATAAGTAATAAGCTTTTAAATTCACATGAAATATTTGCTTTTGATGATTATGTGGAAACTTTATTAGATGTCCCTATGATTTTTGTAATGCGCGAAAATAAAGCAATTCAGGTGAATAAAACTTTTCGTGAATATTTAAAAGACGGATATGAAGGACTTATTGCGACAATAGACGATTGGCATTTGCATGCAAATCTTTTCTTTCCCGAGGTAAGGCTTAAAGGATTTTTAGAATTTAGAAACGCAGATGCTCAAAGACCTGATATGGCTTTAGCTTTAATGGCTTTATACAAAGGTATTTTTTATGATGAAGAAGCCATACGCCAAGCATATTCTCTTTTTTCTGATTTTTCTCCTTTTGATTTTCGCAGGATGAGATTTTTAACCCCTGAATATGCTTTGGATACTGAAATAAGAGATATTAAGGTGTTAGATATTGCGAGAGAATTGGCAGTTATTGCGCAAAATTCTTTGCAAAGGCAATCAGCTTTAAATAAAAGTGGTCAAGATGAATCAGTTTATCTTCAAGTTCTTCAAAAATTTATAGCAGAAGGTAAAACTCCTGCGGATAAACTTTTGGAAATTTGTAAAGAAGATATAGGAAAGATTATAAACTACACTTGTATTAAGTGATTTATATAAAATTCGCATATTACTTTTGTAGTAATTAGTTGACATTCACTAAAAAAATGTTATTATATTAAAAATAAGGAAAGTCTTAATGAAAAATATTCAAAATCAAACAACTCGACGTAACTTTTTAAGCTACCATAGGCTTAAGAATTAGACGCGTTTGATTTTCTAAAACTATTCTAAAGCCCTTCGGTAGCATACACGAAGGGCTTTTTTAATGCGAAGAATAACAAAAAAGGAGAAATATATGAAAAAAAATACACGATGCAAAAAGGCTGAAAAGCAAAAACTTTGGATGAATATGTTATGGGGCTTGTAGGCTTAATTTTCAGAAAGGACAAAAATGGCAATATCTTTTAATACTATCGTATCAGGATTGGATACTCCAAATTCTCTTTTACCTTTTTTTGTAAAAGATGCATTTGATAACACCGGCAGAACTATTATGGCTTATAAAGAAGGCGGAAGACATGAATCAAGAGAAAGATTTATAGAAGAAACAGGTACAAGCCTTTTTTGGATTGGAGGTATACCTATTGTAAGGGCTATTTCCAATAAAATTTTTAAAAAGAAATTTGATACAGATATACATTTTAAAAGAATTAACTCTAAAGGAATTCAAAACTATTTTGCCCAAGATATTTTAATTTCATCAAAAAATAAAACAAAGGCTTTTTCAAAACAAGATTTTGAAGGTATAGAACTCGGAGGAGAAAAGCTGAAATCTGTAAAAGAAAAGCTCAAAAAGGCAGGTTATAAACCAAATGTATCTTTGGGAAAATACAAAAATTTCCACGTAGGAACATCGATAGCAGCTGTTGCCATAAACTTTTTTATGTTGACTTATGCTTTGCCAAAATCAAATCAATGGCTTTCAAGGCATATAATTTTTAATGAAGCCCAAAATTCTAAATATAATAAAAATGAAAATACTTCAAAAATTAACACTCAGAAGCAATTATCACAACAAAAATCTTCAGGTAAAGATAAAAATAATAATTTTGGCTCATTAAAAGACCTTTTCGATTTCAAAAGTCTGTTTAATTTTACTCAATTAGCAGAAGGTGCGCAGGTTAATCCGACAAGTAGCATGCTTCTTTTGGATTACGGTATTTCAGGCAGTAGGGTGACTTTTTTGCCGAGGGACAACAATGAAAGAATTGAAAACGCCGTTAAAGAAGCCGGTATAATTTTATTCTTTTATCAAGCCGCCGAATATATTAAAAAAGGCTTTGCGTATATTGCGGATAAAGTTGGTAAAGTACCTATAGACTTGGATTACAAAGTACTTGGAGATAAAGACTTTAAAGAAGAATTATCTTCTTCTCCTAATAAAGAGGACTTGCTGAAATTTGTTGATGGAGAAAAAAATGAAATAAATATAATCAAATTTATAGATAAAGAGCTTGAAAAAGCTCCTAAAGAACCATATATGGAAAAAGGTGATGTTCTGAAAAACAATTTCACGCTAAAAATGGCTCATAAGCAAGGTATTTTGGATATTGAACATGATGGGTCTTTAGGTAAATGGATAAGACATCCAAAAAAATATATAGAAACTGACAAGATAGTCGCATTAAATGAAAATATGAGAAATTTTATGGATAAAGCTTTTGGTAAAGATACGAAAGTAATTCCGACTGATAAAGTTCAATCAGCAATAACCAAAACAAAGGGTCTTAAAGCATTTTCTGTTATAGGAAATATTTCTATTTGTTGTATTTCTTTGAGTTTTTTATTACCTAAATTGCAATATTTGATAAGAGAGAAAAGAACTAAAACAAAAACTGCTCCCGGTATTAAAGTTTATCAAGATATGGCAAATAAAAAATGATAAGAAATTTTTAGATTTTGTTTTGTGTATAAAATGTTCATGTTAAACTAAGTTTGGTTAGATCCCCATAATGTAACTTTTACTCTTGTGCATTTTTGGAATGTATAAGAGTACGAAAAAAAGGAAACATTATGAACACATTTGAAGAATTAAATTTAGCAGATTTTATCCAAAAAGCAATTTTGGATTTAAAATTTGAAACTCCATCAGTAATTCAGGCAGAAGCTATCCCTCATCTTATCAATGGTGAAGATATTATAGCTATGGCGCCGACCGGAAGCGGTAAGACTTTGGCTTTTGCAATACCTGCAATACAAAAAATTGATACGGCGAGCAAAAATATTCAAGCTCTTATACTTTGCCCTACTCGTGAATTAACAATTCAGGCGCATAAAGAATTTGAAAAACTTGCCAAATATAATGAAGGAATTAAAATCACGTCCATATATGGCGGACAACAGATAGAAAAACAGCTCAATGCTTTAAAACGTAATCCTCAAATTATTATAGCTACTCCGGGTCGTCTTATGGACCATTTGAGGCAGGGAAATATTAATTTGAATTCGATTACTTATGCTGTATTGGATGAAGCTGATGAAATGCTTGATATGGGATTCCGTGATGATATTACGTCTATTCTCGAAGAAACGAGTGAGTCTAGACAAACCGTTCTTTTTTCAGCGACTATGGAAAAAGATATTCAAAAAATAGCTGAGAGATTCCAAAAATCACCTTATATTGTTGATGTGTTGGATAACTTACAAAGTGCTCCAGATATTGAACAGTATTATCTTGAAACAGCAGAAAAAGACAAACCCGAGCTTATTACCAGATTACTTGATTTGTATAGTGTTAATTTGTCAGTTGTCTTTTGTAATACCAAAAGCAATGTGGATAAATTGGTTGAAATGCTTAAATTGAGAGGGTTTTTGGCAGATGCTATTCATGGTGATATGAATCAGTCTATGCGAGAAAAAGTTATGCAAGGATTTAAAAAAGGAAGTATAAAAATTCTTGTTGCCACAGATGTTGCAGGACGTGGTATAGACGTTCAAAATATCGAAGCGGTTTTTAATTATGATTTACCTCGTGATTCTGAAGATTATATCCATAGAATCGGTAGAACTGGACGTGCGGGAAAATTTGGTCTTGCATTTTCTTTTGTTTCTAAAAGTCAGATAAATTTACTTAAAAAAATTGAGAGAATGAATGGAATAAAAATAAATAAAAAAGAACGTCCAACAGTTGAAGAGCTTGATTCTGCTAGGTTTGAAGCTTATTCGGCAAAAATCAAAAATACATTAAATAAAGAAAATTTGGAAGAATTTAAGTCGAAAATTTTGTCTATTGCAAAAGAAGGGTACTCAGAATTGGAAATAGCCGCGGCAATCTACAAGATGCTAACAAAAAAAGAACAGCTTAAAATTAATAGAAAAATGATTTTTGAAGAAACCGCTTTTAATTATGATAATGAACCCAAAAAGAAATCTTCAAGAAATTTTGACTTTAGAAAACAATCAAGAAAAAATAAAGCTGATAAGAATATTGGGGCTAAATTTAAGAAAAAAACACATTTTAAAAAAGGTGTTAGGTAAACTATCACTTTAGTTTAAAAGATTTAAAACCGCCTTATTGGGCGGTTTTAGGCTATAAATTATTTTATATATATAGTATTAATATTTTTATCTTTCAAATCTGAAAATATTTCCTCGTATTTAATTTTTGATTGAGGGACATATGAGCTTTTTTCAAAATATTTTTTTAATAAATGCTGAGTTTTAATCAATTTAGAAAATTTCTTTCTGCAAACAATGCATTCACAAAGGTGCTTTTTTATTGAATAAGAAATTTTTTCATCGACCTCACCGTCAATGAATGCAGATAAATTTTCTATAACAGATTTGCAGTTAATATTACTCATAAAATTCCCCCTTATTCTATATATTTTTTTAGTTTTTTTTGTAATTTTGTTCTCGCTCTTGCCAGTCTGGATTTAACAGTTCCGACATTCGTGTCGAGAATTTTAGCTATTTGTTCATAGCTCAACCCCTGTAATTCTCTTAAGACGACCACTTCGCGAAAATGTTCCTCTAATCCTCTGATTGCATTACGAATTATTATATCAAGTTCAATATTTTTGATTTTTTCAGCTGGCGTAATTCTTTTATCTTCTATTTCTTTTTGAGGAGTTTCAGGAGTATCTTCATAAAAATTGTCTATGGATAAAATCTGTGGTTTGCGTTTTTTTTTGCGTAAATCATCATAAAAAACATTATAAATTATATGATTCATCCATAATTTAAAATTTTCTTTTCTTTTAAGTGTTTTTATTGAACGCGCAATCCTTAACATAACTTCTTG
>JAEWLZ010000037.1 GCA_023457295.1 Cyanobacteria bacterium OH_PDB_112 | reverse complement strand
CATAAGATGTACTCATTTAATCTCTCCTATAATAAGTGTAATATGTACAATATAACATCTGTTTTGTCTATTATTTTACATTTTTAACACACAATTTCACTATTTGCAATATTTTATTGCAAATTTTCGCTATAAAATATTTAAATCAACCAAAATATCGATTTTCTAAAATAAAAACATCTAATAATCTGCTGAGCAGAAAAATACTTAATACGAGTTATATTTAACAATTTGATGTAAAATAATTAATTATGAAGAAGATTTTATACAATTATTTAGCACAAAATAAAAAATTCAATAATTTATTAAACGATATCTACCGTAAAAAAATAACGATTATAAATGGGTTAACTACCTGCGCTAAAGAAATTTTAACAACCGAAATTACTGCGCCTTTAGTTATTTGTTTTACTTCTTCAGCTAAAATGCTGAATTTTTACGATGTTATAAAAAAACTAACAGAGAAAAAAATTGAATATTTGCAAATTGAAGAACAATCACCGTATGAGCTTTTATTCTCTGATATAAGCACCTTTCATTCAAATTTGGCCGCTTTGCAAAAATTTAAAAATGGCGGCATTGATATTTTGCTTTGCACTCACCAAAATATTATGACTTTAATGCCGAATGAAAAGTTTTTTGAGCAAAACTCTTTGAACCTTGCAAAAAAAAATACACTTGAGCCTTCCAAACTTGTTGAAAAACTATCAAATCTTGGCTACAAAAGAGTCACTATGGTGTCTGATTCCGGAGAATTTAGCTTGCGCGGAGATATCCTAGACATTTATCCTTCCAATGATGAGCCTTTAAGGATAGAATTTTGGGGAGATGAAATAGAAAGTTTAAGATATTTTAGCGCAGAAACTCAAAGAACTTTACGTTATATTCAAGAAGCTCACATTTATCCTTGCCGAAAAGTATTGATAGATAAAACATTTCAAGGATTTTTAAAACAAAAAATTGATGATTTATACAATTTACAGCTAAAAAGGCTGGATTTTGAAAAGCAGGAAGTTTTAACGCAAAATTATTATAAACTCTGTGAAAACATTGAAAATAACGGATATTTTGAAGGGTGTGAATATTTTTTACCTTATTTACAAGAAAATTTATCGGGGGTTTTCGATTTTTTCCCTAAATCAACAATACTTGCGTTCGATGAATCAAGTGAAATTTGGGCAAAGATTGATTTGCAAGATAAAAAATATCTTGAAACCTACAACAGTAACTTACAAAACGGCTTAACATTGCCGCTCAACAGGCTTTTACATAAAAATCGGATTGAAATAAAATCAGAAATTAATAAATTTCAAAAACTTGCTTTAGATAGTTTTATTGGTGACGGATTAGAAATCGCTGAACATTTAGATTGCTGCATTTTGCCTAACTTTTCGGCGCAAGCGGAAGAAATTTGCACATATATAAATAAGCTTCGCAATGAAAAGTATCTTGTAATAATATCCTCAGGGTATTCAAAACGGGTATTCGAAATTCTTTCACAAGGAAATATACCTGCCGTTGAAGCAGAAAATTTTATAGATACTAAAGATATTTTAATCTGCAATGATATTTTTTCCGAAGGTTTTATTTCAGAAGATTTGAAGCTCGCTATTTTTACTGACAAAGAGCTTTTTAACCGTAAATCCAAAAAAGCTGTAATCACAAAAAAACGCTCCAATAAAGAAAATCCCGACTATATAGAAAATATCAACGACCTTAAAACGGATGATTATGTTGTTCACTTGCATCACGGAATAGGGATTTATACAGGCCTGTCAAAACAAGAACTGGACGGAGAAATTAAAGATTATCTAACAATACAATACGCTCAGGGCGACAAGCTGCATATTCCCGCTGAGCAAATCAACTTTCTATCCCGCTATCGCGGGTCAAATCAGGCTTCGCCTGTTCTTTCCAGAATGGGTGGTGCTGATTGGGAAAAAGTTAAAGAAAAAGTCAAAAAAGCTACAAAAGAAGTAGCTATTGAGCTTCTACAACTTTATGCGAAAAGAAAAACCGCAGCAGGAATTGTTTATGATGAAGACTCTCCTTGGCAACTTGAAATGGAAGATGTCTTTCCTTACACGGAAACCCCTGACCAAATGAATGCAATAAACGACCTAAAATCAGATATGGAATCTGAAAAAATAATGGACAGACTAATTTGTGGTGATGTGGGTTTTGGCAAGACAGAAGTTGCCATTCGGGGGATTTTTAAAGCAATCACATCAGGTAAACAAGTCGCCCTGCTTGCTCCGACCACCATTCTTGCAAAACAGCACTACGACACTATCGTAGAGCGATTTAAGCCTTATCCTATAAAAATCGAACTCCTCTGCCGTTTTAAATCAAAAAAAGAGCAGGCGCAAACCATCAAAAACCTTATTACAGGTGAGTGTGACTTTGTAATCGGGACTCATAGGCTTTTACAAAAAGATGTGGAATTCAAACGACTCGGTATGATTGTTGTTGACGAAGAACACCGTTTCGGAGTCGCACACAAAGAAAAACTTAAACAATTCAAGAGCGAACTTGATGTGCTTACGCTTTCTGCTACACCTATTCCACGGACGCTATATATGTCTTTGTCAGGAATTCGGGATATGTCTTTAATTAAAACTCCTCCCGTCAACCGAGCCCCTATTAAGACTTATGTGGGCGAATATAATATTAATTATGTAAAATCCGCCATAAATCATGAACTTGAAAGAGAAGGACAAGTTTATTTCTTATACAACAGAGTACAAAACATTTATGAATTTGGAGCAGAGCTGCAAAGACACCTTCCTTTTGTCAAAATTGGTATAGCCCATGGACAAATGCCCGAAAAAGAGCTTGAAGAAGCTATCTATGGCTTTGCGAATCAGGAATTTGATGTTCTTTTGTGCACAACGATAATTGAGTCGGGACTTGATATTCCAAATGCCAATACAATGATTGTTTATGATGCCGACAAATTCGGACTGGCACAGCTGTACCAAATTCGAGGACGTGTCGGAAGGAGTGAAAGACAGGCTTATGCGTACTGTTTTTATCGTGAAGGGAAACTATTATCGGAAGAAGCAAAAAATCGTCTGATTGCAATAAAAGACTTTACGACTTTAGGAAGCGGCTATCAAATTGCTATGCGTGATTTAGAAATCCGAGGTATAGGTCATATTTTGGGGCATAAACAACACGGACATATGATTACGGTAGGATTTGAAACATATTGCAAGCTTTTGGATGAAGCTATAAAAGAAGTTCAAGGAGAAAAAGTTGAACACAAAGTACCGACAACAGTCGATATGAATATTACGGCATACATAGATGAAAATTGGGTTGGAGATTCCGAACAAAAAATTATCGAATACAAACGACTTGCAGATGTAAAAAGCTTACGAGAGCTTGAACTTATTTCAGCTGAATGGGAAGACAGGTTCGGTAAAATCCCCGAATCAGCTAAAAATCTGATAAAAATTATTAAAATAAGGCTTCTTGCGACAGAAATAGATATAAGTGCTATCAGACAAACCCCTGTCGGTATAAGAATAAGTACACAATATTTACAACCCGAGTGGAATTTTATAACAAAATCTTTACCAAAAGAAACAGTTTCAAAATTGCGCTGGAATCGAGCTCCTCAAACAGTATCAGATGCAAAATCCTACATTATATTAAATAATACTTACTTATCACCTGATGAAGTATTTAACATATTGGAAATTTTATTTTATGATATAGCTAAATTAAAGAATTCATTCCAAAATGAAATTTAAGGAGTTTTATAATGAAAAAGTTTTTATCGATTTTTATTTGTTTTATAGCTATTTTTTGCACCGGCTGTTCGCTTTTTAAGACGGATAAAGCTCTTATAACAGTTAACGGACAAAAAATAACTCAAAAAGATTTTGATGAACTTTTCAAAAGACAAAATACTTCAAATATAAATCCCGATAAAAACCAAGGATTATATTTGATACTAAAACATAATGTAATAAGTGAACTTGTAATTAAACAACTAATTAAAGAAGAAATTAAAAAGCATCAAATAAAAGTTTCAGATATAGAACTAAACAAAGCCTTAACTGATGCTTACTCTCAGATGGGAGGCAAAGAACAGTTTGATAAATTCTTGAAAAATATTTACGGAATTTCAAATGATGAATTTAAAAATACTCTTAAAGAAGAGATTTCCATTAACAAACTTATAGATAAAATTGCACCTATGACGGGTACTTCTGACTCTGAAGCAAAAAGTTTTTATGAGAAAAATAAAATGCAGCTTTTCAATCAGCCTAAAAAAGTTCGCGCTTCTCATATCCTAATTATGGCCAACGAAGATGACATATTAAACGGAATAATCAAACAGAATAAAAATATATCTGAGCTTGAAGCAACAAGAAAAGCAGACCAAAAAATGGCAGAATTGAAATCAAAAGCCACAGGTATTTTAAATCAGGTAAAAACAAATCCTGAAAATTTTGAAAAATTAGCAAAACAATATTCGGAAGATTTCCAAACAGCTCCAAAAGGTGGGGATTTAGGATTCTTTTCTTTTGAAGACATGACAAGACCTTTCTCTCAGGCAGCTTTTAATACCAAGCCAAGTATGGTATATGATACTGTTGTAAAAACGGATTACGGCTTTCACATAATCAAAGTTACAGACAGAAAAGAAGCAGGCGTTCTGCCTTTCGATGAAATAAAAGAAGAAATTAAAACAAAATTAACTCAAGATAAGCGCAATAAGGCTTTCCAAGCTTATATAACAAGCAAACAGGCAAAAGCTGATATCAAATATAAAGACCCTGCCTATGACCCTAAAGTAATAGAAGAGCAACTCAAAGAAATTGCCAAAAATTTTTCGCAGACAAAAGTAAAAGGATTAAAAAAATAAAATGGGCAAAGTAATAGACAAAAAAAATATTTCGGAAATAATAAGCGCCGAAAAATCACAAAATAAAACTATTGTAAGCACAAACGGATGTTTTGATATTTTGCATGTCGGACATGTTAGATACTTACAAGAATCTAAAAAACAAGGTGATATTTTGGTTGTATACCTCAACTCTGATGCTTCGGTTAAAAGGCTCAAAGGTGAAACCCGTCCTTTAAACTCGGAAGATGACAGAGCAGAAGTTCTCGCTGCCCTTGGATGCGTGGATTATGTAGTGATTTTTGAGGAAGATACACCTTGTAATTTGATAGAAATTGTAAAACCCGATATTCACACAAAAGGCGGTGACTATAATCCTGAAAATTTACCTGAAACGAAGGTAATCCAAGAAAACGGAGGACAATTGGTTTTTATCAATTTTGTCGAAGGAAAATCAACAACCGCTACTATAGAAAAAATGAAACTTTCTTAAGTTGTGCAAGTCAAAGCTTATGCAAAAAACAGCAATTTCGAACAAAAAAAATAATAAATTAAAATTTTTGCCTAAAGAATTACTAAATTATATAGGTGAAAAAAATATACAAAAAATAGAAAAATTGACTCCACTTATGCAGGAAAAGACAATAGAATTGTACCAAAACTGTCGTAGAGAAGGGCTTTTTTTTGATATTGTTTCGGGCAGAAGGTCTTTTGAGGAAGAAACGGAAATTTATAACCTTTATGCCGAAAAATATCCTGCTTGCCAGATTGCAATTCCAGGTACAAGTGAGCATGAATTTGGCAGAGCAATAGATATTATTGTCGATAATAATTTGGCTAATTCTGAAAAATACACAAAAATAGGAAGAATTTGGCAGTCTATGGGATACTATTGGGGTGGGGACGATATTGAAGAATATTGGCATTTTGATCTTTCAAACGGTGAGATAATTGCAAATCCACAAATATTATTTTCCTGGAGTGGAGGGAAGGACAGCGCCTTAGCCCTATACAAATTAGTGCAAGAGAAAATATATTCTATCGAATGCCTTTTTACCACCTTATCTGAAGAGTACAAACGGGTTAATTTTCACGCAATTCCGGAAGAATTATTGGAACTTCAGGCAAAAGCAATAGGAATCCCTATTTATAAGGCATTTATTTCAAAGAGCGAAAATATTGATGAATACGCCCAAAAACTCGAATCCCACCTGAAAAATACAGGCATTGACATTATCGCATACGGCGATATTTATCTTGAGGATTTGAGGGATTTTCGGATTAAATGTCTGGAAAAAATAGGAATGAATTCAGTTTATCCTATTTGGAAAACAGATACGGTAAAAAATATAAATGATTTTGTAAATTTAGGCTTTAAAGCTATTTTGACCTGCGTGGATACAAATGTTCTTGATAAGTCTTTTGTAGGAAGAGAAATTGATGAGCAATTCATAAAGGATTTACCAGAAAACATTGACCCTTGCGGCGAAAACGGAGAATTCCACACATTTGTTTATGACGGACCGATTTTTAAAAAAGCTGTGGATTTTAAAAAAGGGAAAACTCTTCAAATAGATAATTTTTGCTATTTTGAAGTTTTGCCTTAAATAACTTTCTAACAACTTCTTAACTTTTTTGCGGAAGCAGTTTTTTTGACGTAAAATAAAAAATAAGAATAGAATAGGGAGAAGAAAAAAACATGACAAAGAGTTATTCACTCGATGAAATAAGTAACATTATTGGCGGGATTTTGAGCAAAGTTGAAGATGTAAAAATAACCAAACTTTCCCCACCTCTTGCTGCTGATGACAATACACTTGCTTTAGCTCTTTCCGAGGAAGAAATTCATAATTTACACATGAGCGATGCCAAAGCTGCTTTAGTACCTTTGGGTGTTTCTCTAGAACATATTTCAACGATTGAAGTAGAACGTCCGCGTTTGGCAATGATGAAGTTGCTGCATTTGTTTTATGTTCCTCCCCAAACTCATTCAGGAATACATCCTTCTGCGGTTATAGACCCTACGGCAGAACTTGGTGAAAACGTATCAATCGGACCAAATGTTGTTATTGCACGCAATGTCAAAATAGGTAAAAATGTAAAACTTATTGCAAACGTTTATGTCGGTCAAGGTTCTAAAATCGGCGACAATTGTATGTTTCACCCTGGTGTAAATATCGGAGATTTTGTAAAAATCGGTAATAACGTCATTATTCACCATGGCGCAAGCATAGGCGCGGACGGGTTCAGTTTTGTAACAGAAACTCCAGGAACTGTTGAAACTGCAAAAGAACAAGGTAATTTGGAAGGCGATTTTAAACAGCAAAAAATCTATAAAATTCCTTCAATAGGCTCTGTCGAAATTAAAGATGATGTTGAAATTGGCGCAAATGCAACAATTGACCGCGGAACAGTTGAAAACACAGTTATAGGCAAAGGAACAAAAATCGATAACCTTGTAATGATTGCCCACAACTGCAAAATCGGTGAAAACTGTATGATTATTTCACAAGTAGGTGTGGCGGGCAGTTGTAATGTCGGCGACAGGGTTGTTTTAGCGGGTCAAGTAGGCATGGCTGATCACATCAACATAGGTGAAGATTCTATCGTAATGGCTCAATCAGGAGTAAGCAAAAGTATTCCTCGCAAAAGTATTGTTTTTGGAACACCTGCAATGCCTCGCAAAGAATATATCAAACAGATGAAAACTCTAAAAGATGCAGAAATGTTAATCAAAGAATTTAAAAAATACAAACCCATGCTAGACCAGTTTGTGGAGTCACAAGAATAATGGGAAGTATTTTGAACCAAATTGAAATATCAGGAAAAGCCTTGATGAGTGGTGAAGACTGCAATGTAACAATATTACCTTCTCAAACAAAAGGAATAAAGTTTTTTGTACAAAATGCCAAAGAACCTGTAATTGCAAGTGCGGAGAGTGTTGTTTCAACGCAAAATTGCGTCGTCCTTGCTAACCAATTTGGTCAAATCAGGCTTGTAGAACATTTCTTGGCAGCCTGTGCATTTTGCGGTATAGACAGCCTTGATGTATGTGTTTCAAATATAGAAATGCCGATTTTTGACGGAAGTGCAAAAAAATGGGTTGAGCTTTTCTCAGAAGCAGGTTTTGAAAGAACTTTTTGCGGCATATCCATTGATAAACCAATAAGCTATGTCAACGGCGATACAGTTATTGCCATTTTACCTTCTGATGAGCTAAAAGTAACGTATTTACTGGATTTTAACCATCCTGACCTAAAACAAAAGTGGGTAGAAACAAAATTTGACAATACAGAAGAAATAATCGAAGCGAGAACCTTTGGATACTTAAAGGATCTTGAAAAATTTCAGCAAATGGGATTGGCAAAAGGTGTGAGCTTTGATAATACTCTTGGCTTGACAGATGACGGTTACACAAGTGAGCTTCGTTCAGAGCTTGAACCGATTAAGCATAAAATTTTAGATTTGACGGGAGATTTAAAACTCGCAGGCATAAATCTACCTGACCTTAAAGCTACAATAATAGCAAAACAAGCGGGGCATTCTTCGCATGTTGAAATAGCAAAAATTTTGAATAAAGAATTGTTAATAGGAGAACTAAAATGAGTGAAGAAAAAGAAATTTTAACGCTTGATATAAAACAAATTATGGAAATACTTCCGCACCGATATCCTTTTTTGTTGGTGGATAGAATAACAAAATGTATTCCTGGAGAAAGAGCTGAAGGATACAAAAATTTAACTATGAACGAAGAATTTTTCCAAGGGCATTTTCCAAACAATCCTGTAATGCCAGGAGTTCTTCAAATTGAAGCGATGGCTCAGTTGAGTATTTGTATTTTGATGACTAAACCCGAATACAAAGGAAAATTAGGCTTATTTGCAGGAATAGATAATGTAAGATTCAAAAAAATAGTCTTGCCCGGAGACAAACTTGAAATGACATCAGAACTTATCAAAATGAGAGGACCTATCGCAAAATGCAAATGCTGCGCATATGTCGATGGAGCTTTGGTAACAGAAGCAGAACTAACCTGCGCTATACAATAGAAAAAGAGGTTTTTATGAGCAAAATTCACAGCACAGCAGTAATTAGCCCTGACGCAAAAATAGCAGAAGACGTTGAAATAGGTGCTTTTACCGTCATCGGAGAAAATGTAACTCTTGAAAAAGGTGTTGTAATTCGACCGAACGCATATATTGAAAATGCTCATATCGGAGAAAATACTATTATTTACTCAGGTGCTATTGTCGGAACAGAACCGCAAGATTTAAGCTACAAAGGCGAAAAAACAGGTGTTATTATAGGTAAAAACACCCAAGTCCGCGAATATGTTACCATCAACCGCGCCGCCAAAGAAGGAGTTACAAAAGTCGGCGATAACTGTCTTTTGATGATAAATTCACATGTAGGACACAACACTGTTCTTGAGGACAATGTAATTCTTGCAAACGGCGTCATCTTGGCAGGGCATGTTTTAGTAGAAACAGGAGCTTTTTTGGGCGGAACAATCGTAATTCACCAGAATTGCAAAATAGGTAAAATGGTAATTATGAGTGGTTTTTCAGGTTCAAGACAAGACATTCCGCCTTTTGCAAAAACTGATGGTCGACCAGCAAAAATCGCAGGAATGAATACTGTGGGAATGAAAAGAAAAGGGCTTTCATTAGAAGATAGAAATCTGATAAAAGAGGCTTATAAAATTCTTTTCCATTCAGGACTTAACACATCTCAGGCTATCGAACAAATCGAAAACGAAATTGACTGTTCAAATGAACACGTAAAACATCTTGTAGATTTTATAAAAAGTAGCAAGCGAGGAATTATTAAAGCCGCAGGCAAAACACAGACAACGGAACTTGCGGAAGAAAACTAATTTAATAAAAAGCCCTCTAAAATCAGAGGGCTTTTTAAATGACTGACAACTCACTTTTATTTCAATTTTCTATCAAGAATATAAATTCTTCCATTCTGAGTTTTTACATTTTCAACAATAACAACTGCTCTGCCGATTCTTGTTTTATCACACTCTTTTGTAACACAAAATTCTTTACCGCAAAGTGTTTTGATTGATGAATATGTGCAAAGTTCGTTAGGATAAATCTTTGCATCCGCCAAATGTTCTAAAACGAATTTTTTTGCAGCATCAGGGCATTTAAATTTTAGTCCTTTTAATGCGCAATTTGTTGGCACTAATGCAATATAATTACCGCATTCTAAATAATCTTCCATACAAGCTTGTTTTACAATCCGCTCAAATTTACTTAATTTACGAGAATGAGCAATAATTTCATAAGAAGTTTTTTCACAAGCTTTGTCCAAATCAATTACATTAGAATTACAACCGCTATATTTATGGCAACACGTACAATCAGGTTTTACACACTCACAAGGCGCAGGTGTTTGACAACAAGGTTGTGCCATCTCACAAC
>JAEWLZ010000036.1 GCA_023457295.1 Cyanobacteria bacterium OH_PDB_112 | reverse complement strand
ATTCTTAAATACAGCCTTTATAGGAGGATAATACCTGTAATAAAAGGTATTATTAATTAAAGATAAGGTCGGAGGAGAGTGAATAAATGACAAGCAGTGTTGCGACATTTGGCGGAATGGCATCAGGTTTACCTGTTAATGACCTGATTGATGCGACAATTGCTGCAAATTCTGTGCGCTTGAATACATATAAAAAAGACAAAGATACCGCCTCCAAGCAACAAACTGCTTATAACACAATTAAGACAAAATTTAGCAGTTTTAACAGTACTTTGCAAAAAGTTTTAGACAGCCGTATGATTTATGCTTTTGACCTTTTTGACAGGAAAAAAACAGAAGTTTCCGATAATTCTGTCGCAACGGTTTCTACTTCAAAAGGAGCAATGACTGGAAGTATAGAATTGTCGGTAAATAGATTGGCGACCCCTCCTCAGGTTACAATTTCAAATGTTGGCGGGGCTATAACATCAAATGTTAACTTATATGAGCTTGGTGTTATTGATGAAGATTTTTCACTCGCTTTTGAAACTCCTTCAGGTGGAGTTACTATTACAGCTTCCGTTGTTTCCGGAGATACTTTAAACAGTTATGTTGCCAAATTAAATCAGAAAATTTCAGAAAGTGGGACATTGACAGGAAATATAACGGTTAATGTTGATGCTACCGGAGTTGCTACTCTTGATTTTTCGGGAATAAGCGGTGGTACTTTGAATACACAAAGTCCTTTTGCCAATTCAAAGTCAAACCTTGCTGATGTTTTTGGCTTGGAAGTAAGCGGTAATACTCTTGTGTCAAAGCCAAAGAGTATTCTGAATCTTGACGGAAAAATAGCCGATAACAGTGTCGGTTTTAGAAATTTTGGTGTGCAGACAGTGCCTTCTACTATAAGTATTGGTGGTGTGAAAATTGAAATTACTGCTGATACCACTTTAAGGCAAGTAATGAATAAAGTTAATGAAACCGCAAACAGCCAAGTTAAAATAAACTATGATACTACGTCGAATTCATTAACTTTTAAAGGAAAAGACGATTTTTATTCTGACTATGTTTATTTTAGCGGAAATTCTTTTTTGACCGACTTAGGTTTAACTAATGCGTCAGGAGTTGTCGATACATCAGTTCAAACAAGAAGAACAGCGGGCGAAATTGAGATTAACGGCAAAACTATAGCTATTAAATCCAATAAAGTTACAGCGGCAGAAACAGGTTTGACAGGGGTTACAATAAATTTAAAATCCGTTTCTGACCCCGAAGAGCCTGTAAAAGTAGCTATTTCTGATAATACCGATGACCTTACTAAAGCATTGGATGATGTTGTCGGCGCTTTTAATGCCATTAAAAAGACGGTTGATAGTTATACTTATGTAAAAATTGATTCAACTGATGAAAAAGCGGAAGCTGATAAAGGTGTTTTGGCAAATGAATATACTATTGAATCAATGTTGTCTTCTTTGCAAACCAAGCTTATGACTCCTGTAAATGATAATTTGTCCTATAAAGCTCTTGCTGTTATCGGATTTTCAACTGAAAACGGAGAATTGAAATTTGATAAGTCAAAATTTTTGAATGCTTTATCTGACAGCCCCGAAGATATTAAAAAACTTTTAGTCGGAAGTAAAGAAGATGATACTACAGGTCTTTTGGGAAGCGTTCAGGACTTACTTGACCAGTATCTTGATGTAGAAAAAGGTTTTTTTGTTACAAAAGCGAATTCTTTGTCAGAAAATGTAAAAAATTTGAACAAGTCTATAACAGAAGAAGAAGCAAGGCTTGAACAACAGAGATTAAGATTGGTCAAACAATATTCTGATTTGGACTCAACAGTAAGTAAATACCAGTCACAAATAAGTGCTATTACGTCTTTTTCTTCATAATAAATTTAAAAATATTTTCTGTTTTTTATTGCTTCAGGTAAAAAATCTTGCTTTATGTCAGGATTGTCGTGAGAATAAATATATCCTTCTCCGAAACCGTATTTTGAAGCATCTTTGTAGTGCGAATCTCTAAGGTGATTTGGTACAGGATAACTTTCTTCTTTTTGAATATCGGCAAGAGCTGAATCTATTGCAATGTATGCTTTGTTTGATTTTGGAGCTTTTGCTATATATTCTGTAGCCTGGGCCAGAGGTATTCTTCCTTCAGGAAACCCCAAAAGTTCTACGGCTTTATATGCGTTTAGTGCTAAATTAAGGGCATTTGGATCCGCATTGCCTACATCTTCAGAGGCGCATACGATAAGTCTTCGTGCAATAAATCGCGGGTCTTCTCCTGCCGATATCATTCTTGCAAGCCAATATACAGCGGCATTCGGATCTGAGCCCCTCAAGCTTTTTTGAAAAGCTGAAGCTATATCATAGTGTTCTTGAACATCATATTTTACAGATTTTGATTGAGCAAGTTCTTCTATAAGTTTTATATTTAAAAATCTTTCTCCGTCTTTAAAATCTGCCGCGAAGTAAGAATTTTCAACCAAATTCAGAGCAAGACGTGCATCCCCTGATGAATATTTGATTATAAAGTCGCCTATTTGTGCGTCCAGATTGATTTTACCGTATTTTTCAATCAGGTATTTGTAACCTTTTCTGATTATTTTTAACATATTTTCAGAATCAATAGAATTAAGTCTTGCTGTGCGAGTTCTAGATAAAAGTGCCGGAATTACCTGAAAAGAAGGATTTTCTGTTGTAGCTCCGATAAGATAAATTGTACCGTTTTCGATATGAGGCAAAAGCGCATCCTGTTGCGTTTTGCTGTAACGGTGTATTTCATCAATAAAAAGAATTGTTTTTTGACCGTTTCTGAGTGAGGTTTTGGCAACTTCTACAACTTCTTTAAGTTCTTTTACTCCTGAAGTTACGGCAGAAAGTTCTTTGAAATTACAATCGGATTCTTTGGCAATAAGTCTTGCAAGAGTAGTTTTTCCACACCCAGGAGGACCCCAGATAATAAGAGAAAAAAGCCTTTTGGATTTAATTAAGTTTAAAACAGCGTTATGTTCTCCGAAAAGCTGATTTTGCCCCAAAAATTCATCAAGAGTCGCAGGGCGTAAAAGCTCGGCAAGCGGGGTTTGTTTATTTTGTTCTTCAAGTACATCAAAAAGGTTCATTGCAAAAAAGTTCCAATCTATTATAATTATCTTAGCATTAATGGAGAGCTTATTTTGAAAACTTTTGTTAAATTATTTTTTATTTTTCTAACAATTATATCTTTGACAGGGTGCGGTAAAAAGCCTGAAAGTCATATTGAGATAGAATTCTGGACTTTGCAGTTAAATGATTTCACTCCTTTTATAGAGCATTTAATTGGAGAATATGAGCAAGCCCATCCTAATATCAAAATAAAATGGATAGATATTCCGTTTTCTGAAGGTGAAAAACGTACATTGTCCGCTGTTATGAGTGATGATGTTCCTGATGTTGTAAATCTGAATCCTTCTTTTGCTTCAGTTTTGCAGCAAAAGCAAGCTTTATCAACGATAAAAGGTGATTTTGAAGATATTTATGTTTCGCCTGCTCTCAATCTTTGTCGTCAAAACGGAGAGTATTATGCAATTCCCTGGTATTTGACTTCATCTGTTACTATTTATAATAAAGATATTGTGTCCAAGGCAGGATTCAATATTCCTCCAAATAGCTATTCACAGGTTTTGCCTTTTGCCGAAAAGGTGAAACAAAAAACTCAAAAATACGCATTTATGCCGAATCTGGCTGAAGACGGCAAAATGCTGAAAATCCTTGCTAAGCAGGGTGTAGGACTTGATGAGTTTTTTATAAGTGAAAAAACCGTTAAAAATTATGAACTTTTTAAGATGCTTTTTGAGCAAAATCTTATTCCAAAAGGTTCAATAAATCAGACACATAGAGATTCTTTGGAAAAATACATGTCGGGAGATTTAGCTTTTTTGGAAGCAGGAGCGAATTTTTTGCGTACAATCTCTCAAAATTCTCCCGATGTTTATAAAAAAACTGATATTGCTCCTCAGATGAATTTGAATGAAGGTATTGTTGATATTTCTCTTATGAATTTGATTATTCCTATAAAATCCAAACACCCCAAAGAAGCGGCTGATTTTGCATTTTTTATAACAAATCCTAAAAATCAGCTTGAATTTTGTAAGCTTGCTCCTGTTTTACCTTCTACCAAAGATACTTTTAAGGATGAATTTTTCACCAAAAATAACAGTTTAATTGATAAAGGACGCAAAATTAGTGCTGAACAGGTAAAAAGAGCCAAGACTTCATCTAAAATTTATTCTAACCAAAAACAAATTAATGAAGTTGTGGATTTTACCACACAAGTAATTTTGCTTGATAAAAAGCCTGTTAAAGATGCTCTCTTAGAGGGGCAAAAAGCTTTGAAGTAGTACTCTGAACACAGTCATTGGCTAAGAATTAGCTTTACCGGAGTTTAAGAATATTATCGAAGTGGCTTGCAAAGTATATTTCAATATGGCAGGATGCTGAAATAAATTTAGCATTATGTGGTGTTAAATATTGTAAATAAAAATTTTCAAAATGGTCAATTATTTTTTTTAGAGGGTTTTGTACAGGAGTAAATTAGAAAACTTAGGAGATATTTTTAATGGGAAAAATTTTTAATAAAGCTTGTTCCTACCTTTTATTAGCTACGGGGTTAATTGGGGTCTGTGATTATTTTCAAATAGATAAAATTGATAAAATAAAAAAAGATTTGGTTATAAATAAAAATGTCCCTATAGAAAATGTTGAAAAGCTTGAGACCTCTTATAATCCTTTTACAAATTTAAAAACTTTCGACAAACTTGATAGGGTTGCTGATTCCGCAAAAATTGCACTTGCAAATCCTACATATTCGCCTGCTAAAATAAGCAGCATTATGACAAAACTTTATCACTAATACCCAGTAGACCCAAAACCTCCCGCAGCGCGGGCTGTTTCATCAAGAGATTCTACTTCTTTGATTTCAAGTTGTTTTACTTGTGCGATTACCATTTGTGCGATTCTGTCGCCGGGTTGGATTGTATAGGTTTCTTTTGAGAGATTTATAATGCCAACACAGACCTCTCCACGGTAGTCTTCATCTATTGTGCCTACGCAATTTGAAAGAGTTATTCCGTGTTTTATAGCCATGCCTGAACGCGCACGTATTTGAGCTTCATATCCTTGAGGAAGCTGAATTTTAATTCCTGTCGGGATAAGTTTTCGGTCAAGACTTTCAAGCGTTACAGGTTCTTTTATCGCTGCTGTTAAATCCATTCCTGCGGCGCCTTTTGTAGCATATGCAGGTAAAGACAGGCAATGAGAAAGTCTTTCTATTTTGAGTTCAAGATTATCGGTCATTTTATTTCCTTTATTTAATACTTTAAGTCTAATGTTAGAGCAAGTTTGAGTAAGAGGCAAATTTATTACTTTGAGTTTTTTAGTTGAAAGATTGATTTGTACTTTAAAAGTAGTATATTAAATTATTCTTTTAAAGAACTTATGAAAAAAGTCCGAAAAATTATTCAGTACGACCCTTTATGGGTCATACCCCAACCTCCTCCCCAAGTCTAGTAGCCGCCCTAAAATTAAGGACGGCTTTCTTTTGCGAAATCTGCACGAGGCTGAACGAAGTGAACGCCGTCTAGTGAAAAAGGTTGTGGAGTGAAATCCTTTTGAAAAAAGGATGAAACGAAACCCTAACCTTTTGAGCGGTGCAGTATTTCAAGACAGCGAAATCTGCACGAGGCTGAACGAAGTGAACGCCTATG
>JAEWLZ010000035.1 GCA_023457295.1 Cyanobacteria bacterium OH_PDB_112 | reverse complement strand
GCTGCAAACGGCCGTGCTGGGGCACTTGGGTTCGGATGCGGTTGCCGCCAATTCGATCGCCAATTCCCTGTTTCAGGTGATTACGGTGATCGCCTATGGCACCTCGGCGGCCAGCGGGGTGATGGTGGGCAAGGTGGTAGGCAGCGGGGATTTCAAGAAGCTGCGGGAGTACGTCAACACCATGCAGCTGCTCTACGTAGTCATTGGGCTGCTTTCCGCGCTGACGCTCTACCTGTGCAAGGATGCGATCCTTTCGCTGTACGCGGTATCGCCGCAGGCACACGCGATGGCCAACAGCTTCATGCTGGTGCTCAGCATCACGGTGATCGGCACCGCCTATCAAAACCCTACCCTGACGGGGATTGTGCGCGGTGGCGGCAACACGAAGTTTGTGTTTTATAATGATCTTGTGTTCATGTGGGGGCTTGTGATCCCCATGAGCTTTCTGGCTGCGTTTGTATTCCGTTGGAGCCCGGTGCTCGTGTTCTGCTGCCTGAAAGCGGATCAGGTGCTCAAATGTTTTGTGGCCATCTGGCAGGTGAATAGCTACCATTGGGTGCGCAAGGTGACGCGCGAGGACGGCGTCGAACCGGAAACCGCAGCATTGCCCTGAGGGCGCACGGCGCCCTCCCGGGGTCGGCGGCCGAACCTGCGCTTGCATGTACGAGGCACAGGCATCATGGCCGCGTACCGGCGGCGGAACGCGCAGGCGGGCCGGAGCCAAAAGGCAGCGCACTGGAAGCGCTGCACAACGTGACAAACGGCACACCCCGGAAGGCGACGCCCGCGGAATCGGCACAAGGGTTGCCTGGCCAACGGCACCCAGCGACCGCGAAGTTCCGTCCTGTGAAGCCACAGCAGTTGCAGCACCCATTCAGCACACAAAAAAAGGCCGACCCCGAAGGGTCGGCCTCGTTTGCGAGGGGAGGGTTACTCCACGTGGGAGTAGGTCCAGATGACATCGCCAGTGTTCAGACGGATGACGTCCTTCACATTGGTCTTGAGCATCTGCGGCTGCGTGTAGTAGTACACGGGAGCCACACCGCCGGTCGCCATGAGCACCTGCTCCGCCTGCGCAGCGAGAGCGGCACGCGTGGCCGGATCGGTTTCAGCCTTGATCTGGTCGACAACCGCATCATAGGCATCCGCCCAGGTCTGCGTGCCATCCAGGCCCCAGTAAGCGCCAGTGCCGGCATCCTTGGTCACGTCGGTGGCCTTGGTGTACTCACCCAGGTCACGGCCGAGGCGCGGATAGTTGTTGCCGCTGTCGCTGATGAAGATCTCCAGGAAGTTGACGACATCGTTGAAGTCCGCGATCCAGCCCATACGAGCAGCCTCGGCGTTGCCGGCCTTCAGCTTCGTCTGCAGGGTGGCCCAAGCTTCGGTGTTGATGGTGCTGGCGATGCCGAACTTGTTCCAGGTCTCCTGCACGTACTGGATGATGAGGGCGTTGGCGCCCGCATTGTTGAAGGCGAACTCGATGCTCGGGAAATCAGTGAAGGTCAGGTCGCCGGTCTCCAGAGAGCCGGTGTACGCATAGCCCAGATCGATGAGGGTCTGCGCGGCGGTCACCTGATCCACCGTGTAGTTCTCGTTGACATCAGACACGTCGTTGGTGGCGGTGTACCAGGAGCCATAGCCCTCGGCAGCACGCACATCCGCGTTGAGCGCATCCGACAGCCCCTTGGGATAGAAGCCAGTCGCGGGGAGCTGACCTCCCTGGGTCACGTAGGTGACGAGCTCATAACGGTCGATCATCTGGCCAAGCGCGAAGCGAGCCTTGCTCTGCTCCTGCACGGTCAGCTGCTTGCCCATGGGGGACACATCCTTGTACACGTTGAACAGGATGTAGTAGGTGCCGAGGTTGTCGTAGAACTCCAGCTCGCCCGGGTAGGAGGCGTTGAGGCGCTCAAACTCGGTGGGATCGATGGACTGGATGTACTGCACGGTGCCGTTCTCATACGCGGTGAGGATGGCCACGTTGTCCTCGGACAGGTAGAAGTTCACGCCAGACAGGGTGACCTTGTCGGCGTTCCAGTAGTAGGGGTTCTTTTCGAAGGAGATGATATCATCCACGGCATACTTGGTCATCCGGAACGCGCCGGTGCCAATGTAGGTCTCGGGATTGGTGGCCCAGATGCCTTCGTTGTCCGCCACAGCGACCTTGACCGGGTAGAAGGTCGGGAAAGCGCACAGATCCAGGAAGTAGGCCACGGGGTTGACCAGCGTCACAACGAGGGTACGGGCGGCATCGTCCGCGACCACGTTGAGGGTGCCGTCTTCGTTCTTGGCGATGTAATCATACAGGAAGCCGTAATCGGCGCCCAGTTCAGCGGAAGCAGCGCGGTTCCAGCTGCTGACCACTTCGCTGGCCAGGAAATCGCTGCCATCACTCCACTTGAGGCCTTCACGCAGGGTGAAGGTGTAGGTGAGGCCATCCGCGGACACGTCAACCGTCTCGGCCAGTTCAGGCGCGAGCGCGGGCTTGCCATCCGCATCGTA
>JAEWLZ010000034.1 GCA_023457295.1 Cyanobacteria bacterium OH_PDB_112 | reverse complement strand
GAACAAAGCTGTTTCCATTTGTTCAACAATAACCCCTGCGTCGTACTCGGACAATCCGAGAGAAATATATCTTTGACGCTTAGCTTCAGGGAGTTCGGGCATGGTGGTGCGAATATTTTCAACCCATTCTTTGTTTATTTTTAAAGGCATCAAATCAGGTTCCGGGAAATATCGATAGTCATGAGCTTCTTCTTTTGAACGCATAGATTTTGTAATGCCTTCGGCGTCATTCCACAAGCGAGTTTCTTGTACGACTTCGCCGCCTTCTTCCACTATTTCGATTTGCCTGTCAATTTCAAATTCGATTGCTCTTTGCAAAGCTCGGAAACTGTTTACGTTTTTGATTTCGGCTCTTGTGCCGAATTTTTCTTGTCCCCAAGGACGAACAGAAATATTAGCGTCACAGCGCATAGAGCCTTCTTCAAGGTTTCCGTCACAAACTCCTATGTAGCGCACGATATTTCGAAGTTCTTCCATATAAGCTTTTGCTTCATCAGATGAGCGAATATCAGGTTCGGAAACTATTTCCAATAAAGGTGTTCCAGCACGGTTGAGGTCGACAAGGCTGTATGTTGAGCCAGCGATTCCGTCAGCTCCGGCATGAACAAGTTTTCCGGCGTCTTCTTCGAGGTGAGCGCGAGTAATTCCTATGGTTTTACCCTGAATTTTTAAACGTCCGTTAACGGCGATAGGCTTATCATATTGAGAAATTTGATAACCTTTTGGTAAGTCGGGGTAAAAATATTGCTTGCGGTCAAATTTGCAAAAATCTGGTATTTCACAGTTGAGAGCTAATCCGCATTTTATGCCCATGTTTACAACTTCTTTATTTAGTACAGGTAAAACTCCCGGCATTCCTAGAGAAATAGGAGAAGTTTGCGTATTTTGGTCAAGCCCGAACTCTGTGCCGTCAGGACAAAAAATCTTTGATTTGGTCTTAAGCTGTGCGTGCACCTCAAGCCCTATTACTACTTCGTACTTTTCTCTCAATTCTTCTCTAGTTGCCATTGTTTTTCTCCGTATATTGTTTTAGATTTATTTTAGCATGAAGTTAAATAAACTCCGACAAAATCACATTACTTAACATAAATCCCTCGGTTGTAAGTGAAATCTTTTCGTCTTTACGTTCAAAAAATTCTTTAAATTTTTCAAGTTGTCGCTCATATTTTTTCTCAAAATCTACTCCGTAGAGGGTTTTAAATTCTTTAAGGTCAATGCCTTCTTTTAGTCGAAATCCCAAAAAAACAGCTTCAGCCAAAATATCGTCACTGTTTAAAATGGTATTTTTCATACAAGTTAAAGGATTTTGTATATAATTCTCAAAGTTCGTAGTATTTTCGTAACGTATTTGGTTTTCGTATCCGTGGGCAGCTACTCCGCAGGCAATATATGGGGCATTTTTCCAATAATTTGTATTATGTTTTGATTCAAAACCACAGAGCGCAAAATTGCTTATTTCATAATGCCCAAAACCTGCTGTGGTTAAAGTTTTTACACACTCTGTATACATATCTGCGCATAAGTCTTCATCCGGCAGATTTTTGGGCATATTTTGTCCGAAAGCCGTCCCTTCTTCTATTTTTAGTCCATATGTTGAAATATGTTGCACTTTAAGAGAAAGAGCTGTAGCAAGGGTTTCTTTCCAAATCTCCATAGTTTGATTCGGAAGTCCGTAAATGAGGTCTATGCTAATATTGTCAAAATCAGCCTTCCGAGATTGTTTTACACATTCAATTGCATCTTCTGCGCTATGAAGCCTGCCTATTTGTGTCAAAATTTTGTCGTTAAAGCTTTGAATGCCTATACTAAGTCTATTTACTCCTAAGGAGCGCAGATTTTTAAGATATTTGCCATTAACGGTTTTAGGATTTACCTCAAAAGTAAATTCATACTCAGCGGCAAAATTAAATTTAAGATTTTGATAAAACTCAATAGGTACGCAAGAAGGTGTCCCGCCGCCTATATAGAGAGTTTTAAGATTTTTCGGGTTTTTATGTTCAATTTCTTTTTTAAGAGCGTCAAAATATTGTCGAAATTTTGTTGAATCAGCACAAAATGACACAAATGAACAATAATTACATTTTTTTATGCAAAAAGGTATGTGAATGTATAAAAAACTCATACATTCATAATATCAAAAACTAACGACTTTTCCTAATGGGCGCATAGGCATAAGCTGTTCTTGCACAAGGAGAAAGATGTTCTATTGTGCTTTTGAATTCTTTGTAGTCTTCAAGATCGCTTGCGGACTTTGCGATAGTTTTTTTGTAAGAACCTTTTTCAATAAATCTTGGATAATAATCAAGATTTGAGTTGAAGTTGAACAAACTTTTTAAAATTTTTCCGAACATGGTTAAACCCTTTTTCCTAACATATTTATATAAACGTTTGGAGGAACAAAAAGTTGCTATTTTTATGTAAAATTGTTAACAAAAGGAAACAATGGGTATAAAGCTAACAGGACGTCGTTTACGGGAATAAAAAATGCAAAATTTTGAAAAAGAAATTAAAGAGCAGCCGCTGATTCTTGAAACCTTGATAATTAAACATATCAAGGATGATATTATTTCAGAATTTCCTTCAATGGGAAAATTTTTAAGGGTTACTTTTATTGCAAGCGGAACTTCAAAAAATGCTGGAGAATTTGGAGCTTATTATTTTGAGCAAATCGCAAAAATTCCCTCAAAGGTTGAATTTGCAAGTGAAATTATTTCAAAAGATGTTATTTTTGATAAAAATGATTTAGTTATTTTTATTTCTCAATCAGGTAAAAGTGCCGATGTCGTTGCAGCACTTGAAAAAGTAAAAAAAACGAAAGCTAAAACACTTGCTGTCGTAAATGTTGCAGATTCTCCTTTAGGGCTTGGTGCGGATTTCAAAATTGATATGGAAGCCGGTGAAGAACTTGCGATTCCCGCTACAAAAAGTTTTAGTGCAACTGTTGTAAAATTATTTCTTCTTGCTCTTGATTTTGCGGCTAAAAAAGGTTTAGATATCAAGTCATACATTGATGAAGTAAAGAATCTTCCATTTGCGGCAAATGAAATTTTTAATTGTGAACTTTCTAAAAAATTAGCTCAAAATTTTGATGTGGAAATTTTTCTCGGGAGAGGACTCAATTATTTTGCGCTACTCGAAGGGGCTTTAAAAATAAAAGAAGCAGCTCTTGAAGTTGTGATTCCTTTCCCATTGGGAGAGTATGTGCATGGGCATATGGTTACGCTTAAACCTTCAACACATATTGTAGCTGTTTCCTATACTTTTGATGATATGTATGAAATTGATGAAGGTCTTCTTGAACGTGTAGAGAAAAATTATAGTCCATATATTATTTTACTTTCCGAGGATATTTTTGCGTTGCGTTCAAAATATTTAACCCCGATTTTAGTTGTAATTTTACTTCAAATAGTTGCTTCGGAATTGGCAAAACAAAAAGGTCTTAACCCTGATAAGCCCCAAGGATTGAATAAGGTTACAGAGTAGCCCCATATTTTATTTTTTGATTATGACTCGAAATTTTCAAAAGCTTTCTCTGTAAAAATTTTCTTTTGTTTTTAACAATTTTGCATTATTTCTTTGGTTTTTTTCAGGAATTTGCCTATAAGCATTATTCAGAGAAATTTTAGCGACCTCGGTTTGATTTTTATTGTCATAAAAAGTCAGCCAGAGTTGACTTTTTACATTCTCAACAGCAAAAGGTATTTCGACTGTTGTTTTCTCTCCCGGTTGGATTTTAAAAAATGATAATTTGTCAGTTCCAAAAACAGCGGGATAAAAAACTTTATTTGAATCATTTACAAGAGCAATATCAAATATTAAAAAAGTCATTTTTGTCATATTTGATATTGATAAAGTCAGTACAATGGTGTCAATTTCATTATAAGGATTTTTTTTGTAGGCAATATTATTAATTTTAATATCAAGTCCTTTTTGTCTCATTTCATATTGTAAAGGAGCTGTTTTTTTATATACGGGTAAAGAAGATGAGGTGCTTACTTTAACTCTTATTTCATCACCTGGGGAGATAAGGACATCCCTTCCTTTATCGCTAAAAGCCATGCCGAGGGCGCAAATTCCGCCAAGAGCAGCCCCGCTTGCAACAGTCCCTCCTTGGGAGGCTATTGCTTTATCTATTCCTAAAAAGTTTAAAGATAATAAACCTCCTGCTAAACCGCCTGCCAAAGTATATGTGGCATCTGTTATGAAAATTCTTGATGCGGAAGACACAGGATGCGCT
>JAEWLZ010000033.1 GCA_023457295.1 Cyanobacteria bacterium OH_PDB_112 | reverse complement strand
GGTCAATTGTTCTTATATTTTTGAGCATTAAACAACTTTATAACCTAAGTACCAAAAAAACATGGCTTTTCTTTGCTATTCCGCTTTTAGGAACAATTGTTGCGGCAAACTGGGTTTCACAGTTTTTTGCAATATTAACAGGTTTGGTTTAAGCAAATTTTTGACAAAAAAAAGCCGACCTGTTCAGTCGGTTAGAGTTCTTTCTTTTGTCCTCTAAGTAGTTAAGCGTCAAGGTCTCGGTTAGTGTGAAAATCTTTTATCCTACTTATCTTAGCCCTGTACTTCATGTATTCCCTTGCCAAAATTCCACAAACAAGCGGTATATAAACAGGATTTATTTATTATATAAATATTTTAATGTTTTGTAATATTAATAAAAAAATCACCTAAAACTGCTTAATATTTATTAAAAAAGTGGCTTTTAAAAGATTAAAATGGCAATATTTTAAAAGTTCCGTTTTTATTTAATTAAGTTAGGCAAAAGGATTTTTTCTATGGCGTATGGTGAATATATTACATCGGTAAATGATTATGAAAAAAGCAGAAAGACTTCTCATGATTTGCCGCCTGCTCTTCGCGGACAAATGCCTACTGCTCTTTGCAAAGAAAAAATCAGGCTCAATACTTTTAAAAGAAATATGCCGAAAAATTCTCTTGAAGAAAGGATTTTTTGGGGTTTAACCATTTCTTCTTCAGACAAAGAGTAATTAGTTTTTTAGTAAATTTTTCACTTCAATAAAACTCCTAATAAGAGCTTTATTTTAGCTTTCTCTAAAAGAACGCTAGTTGATAGGTATTATTAAAGTCTGACCCATCGCAATTTTTGAAGGGTCTTCAAGATTATTAATAGATTGAATTTGACGTATTCTTTCAACATCATAAACACCGTAATATCTCATTACAATACTATCAATGGTATCGCCAGCTTTTACGGTATAAGTCTCTGTATGAACTGTCGGCGCTTTGTTATCGGCAGGAGAAACATTCACTCCGACAGGGATTGAACCTTTTTGCCAAAAATCAAAATCAGCCATATTGTTAGAAATATTGTTAAAAGATGAAGTAATGAAAATAGTACATATAATACCAGCTACAAAACTTGCTATTACTTGATTGCGAGTAATTTTTTTGTGTTTAGCAGAAGCTCTGTTTACTTGCCATAATAAATCCAAGTCCTGTGCTTTATTATTTCTGACATAAACGCCAGGAGCTTCGTCATAATTAGCTTTGCTGTCAGCAATCATGCTTTCAAGTGCTGCCATTTTTTCTTTTGATAATGCTGTTTTGTGAAATGTACTGCTTCTCATTTGCAATTCCTTAAAATTATTAAACCAACTCTCCAAGTGGTTTCCCCCACAAAGATATAATAAAAATTAGTAAGCAATAAGTCAATAGGTCTTAATGTTTTTATACGAAAAATAAATCGAAATAGCTATAAAATAAGGGAAAAAATTTTGCGAAAATTTTACATTTTTTTTTAAATCCTGTATTATTAAAATGTGTTAATTTTTGAGAGGACGAAAAAATGGCAAGAGTGGTAAGACCATCATGGGCTATAAGATGTGTACAATCAAGCTGCAGAGAACTTTTTGAAGTTGTCGAGCTTGATGAAGGCAAACAGCAGGAAGTAATTTGCCCCGCATGTGGAGAACATTACGTTTATCCTATTATCGAAAAAGAAGAAAAATAATGACCCAACCCGCAAAAGAAGGTCAAAAACCGTTATTTTGCGACGGTAAAAGATACAATCAATTTAGCCGGCATTTAAAAGAACTTTTCGGACAAAAAGTCTACAAAGTAACTTTAGATGCCGGTTTTAGCTGTCCAAACCGTGACGGAAAAATCTCCAAAATCGGCTGTATTTTTTGCGATGACTCGGGATCTTTTTCACAAGCTCACAGCAACCTTATTCCTGTTAAAGAACAACTTGAAACAGGAATTGAAACATTATCGGAAAGATTCGGCGCAAAAAAATTTCTATCCTATTTTCAGGCATATTCAAACACCTATGCCCCCGTAAAAACCCTAGAAGCAATTTATTCACAAGCTCTCGGACACAAAGACGTTGTAGGACTTTCAATAGGAACACGGCCCGATTGCGTCGATAAAGATAAAATAAGTCTTATCTCTGATATAGCACAGGATTATTACGCCTGGGTAGAATACGGACTTCAAAGTATTCACGACAGGACTCTTGATTTTATCAACCGCGGACACCATGCCCGCGAATTTTACAATGCGGTCGAACTCACTCAAGGCAAAGGCATAAATATATGCGCACATGTAATTATAGGACTCCCTAATGAATCTCGTGAAGATATTTTGCATACTGCAAGAGAAATTTCACGCCTTGGTATAGACGGCGTAAAAATTCATCTTCTGTGCATCCTTAAAGGAACTCCTCTTGAAAAAATGTATAATGAGGGCAAAATCAGAATGTTCGAAGAAGATGAATACATCGAAACTGTGTGCGACTTTTTGGAAATTTTACCGCCCGAAATGACTATTCACCGCCTTGCCGGGAATGGGTTAAAGAAGATTTTAGTCGCTCCGCGATGGCTGCCTAAGAAATTTGAGATTTTAAACAAAATTGACGCAGAGCTTGAAAAAAGGAAATCTTTTCAAGGATATTATTTTGCTCCAATGTAATATTGTCTTCCGAATTTATTTTTACAATCTCAAAATATTTTTTCAATTCTTTAATATTTTTTTCTTTAGAACCTTGGTCTTTTATAACCTGCCCAAAATATTCCAAAACATACTCATCTTTAGGAGCTGAAGTATAAATACTCATGCCGCCTACTGAACTTTTCTTACCTAAAATAGCAGTATATTTTATTTTCATATCATCAAAAAGATCCATAAGCTTATTATATTGAATTGGACTTCCTTTATATTCAGCTTCACCTCCGATTAAAATCCCTTCCAACTGAGGTTTTTCAATCCCTGATTGTTTAGTAAGAGTATCTGCCTCCTCTTTTATTGCTAGCTCAACATCCTCAAAATCATTTTCTGGCACAGAATGAAACAAATAACCTTTTTGGGCATCTTTTACTTTTATAAAACCCATAGTGCAAATCGATGCAGAATCACTAAAACCTTCATCTAAAATCTTTGATTGCTTCATGCTCCAAGGAGAACCGACACTTTTTCCGACATTTTTTAGCGAATCCAAAGGCTTACTTTGATAAATAGAAGAAGACAGAATTATATTTGATTTAAAATTCGTATTTTGGATACTGCTTAACACTACACATTACCTTTCAAAAAAATAAAAACAAAACACTTAAAAAATTGCTCTCAGGATTAATTTTTGTAAATAATAACAATTGCGAAAAAAATCTCAATTAGTAGTTTACAATCCGCTTTGCGCGAGCAATAATATTGTTTATAGGGTCATACAATTTAAATAGAAACAGAGGTATAAAAATGAGTAAACAGCTCGATGCAATTATGAAGCCCAAATCCATTGCGGTAATTGGAGCTTCGACCAAAGCAAGTACAATCGGTTCAGAAATCATGCTCCGTCTTAAAGAATATGATTTTCAAGGAAAAATTTATCCGGTAAATCCAAAAGCTGATGAGATTTGCGGATTTAAAGCATATCCAACAGTAGGAGAAATTCCTGGAGATGTGGATTTTGCAATAATTATCATCCCAAGCAAATTTGTTTTGGATGCAATCGACCAATGCCACGAAAAAGGCATAATGGGTGTTTGCGTTATTTC
The DNA here is from genome assembly GCA_023457295.1 of Cyanobacteria bacterium OH_PDB_112. Lineage (GTDB taxonomy): Bacteria > Cyanobacteriota > Vampirovibrionia > Gastranaerophilales > CAJFVJ01 > JAEWLZ01. The sequence goes on along the minus strand of JAEWLZ010000033.1, from coordinate 7,776 downwards.
AGCAGGATTTAAAGAAACAGGCGCAGAAGGCGCAGCTCTTGAAAAAGAACTTGCCGCAAAACTCGCTTCTTACGATATGAGATGCGTAGGTCCAAACTGTTTAGGTGTTTTAAATACACATCCAAGCATTCAAATGGATGCTACATTTGCAGAATCTCTTCCCGTTCGCGGAGATATTGGTTTTGTTTCACAATCAGGCGCTTTAGGCGGCGGGATTTTAAATATTTTAAAAGACCTTAATTTAGGTTTTGCTCAATTTGTTTCTATCGGAAATCAAGCCGATATAAACGCCGAAACAATGATGGAATACTGGGCAAACGATGAGGATGTAAAACAAATTCTTTTGTATATGGAATCTATCGCAAACCCTTCAAACTTTAGACAACTTGCCACAAAAGTTACAAAGAAAAAACCTGTAATAGCTCTTAAAGCAGGTCGTAGCGCAGCAGGTGCTTCTGCAGCTTCTTCTCACACAGGTTCTTTGGCGGGTGCTGATAAAGCAGCTGATGCTCTTTTAAAACAATCAGGCGTAATCAGAGAATTCTCTTTGAAAAATCTTTTTGCAACCGCAAAAGTTTTCTCTAACTGCCCTATACCTAAAGGAAACAGATGCGCAATCATCACAAACTCAGGCGGTCCGGGAATTATGGCAACTGATGCTATTTGCGAATACGGAATGGAAATGGCTCCTATTACAGAAGAAACTAGAGCTACTTTAAGAAGTTTCCTTCCTGCTGCTGCATCTGTTAAAAACCCTATCGATATGATAGCTTCAGCTCCTCTTGAAACTTACAAAAGAACTCTTGAAGTAACTATCGCTGACCCTAATGTCGATATGATTATGGTAATTTACTTACCGTTTATGGGTCTAAAAGACATTGATGTTGCAAACGCTATTATGGAAATCAAGGCTCAACACCCTGAAAAACCTGTTTTGGGCGTATTTATGACAACAAGTGATTTCTTCACAAAAATTGCCGATATGAAAGTTAATATGCCATTCTTTATGTACGCAGAAGAAGCGGCTGACGGAATGTTCCGCCTTGACCAACAACGTCAATGGCAAGAACGCCCCGAAGGCAAATTACCTTCTTATAATGTTGATAAAGCAAAAGCAACAGAAATTATCAAAAATTCTGTCAAAGAAGGACGTGACCAGCTTACAACTTTGGAATCTATCGATGTTCTTGACGCTTACGGAATCAGAGCTTGCAAATACGGCTTGGCTACTGATATGGAGCAAGCTGTTGAAGTTGCAAACTCTATCGGCTACCCTGTCGTTATGAAAATCACATCAAAAACTATCACTCACAAAACTGATGTTGGCGGCGTAATAGTTGGAATTCAATCAGAAGAACACCTTCGCGAAGAATATGAAGCTCTTATCGAAAGACTTCGTGAGAAAAATATTCTCGACGGATTAGAAGGCGTAATTGTTCAAGAAATGGTAAAAGGCAGCCGTGAAATGGTTTGCGGTGTGGCAACAGACCCACAATACGGACCTATGATGATGTTCGGTCTTGGCGGTGTATTCATCGAAGTACTGAAAGATGTCACATTCCGTCTTGCACCATTAACTGACGTTGACGCAGAAGAAATGATTAAATCCGTTAAATCATACGAACTTCTAAAAGGTGCTCGTGGTACAAAACCTGCTCAAATCGATCAGATTCAGGAGTCTTTGTTGAGACTTTCTCAACTTGTTTCTGATTTTGGATTCATCGATGAGTTGGATATCAACCCATTGTTGATTTCTGAAAAAACAGGTGAAGGCATCGCTGTTGACGGTCGTATAAAAGTCAGACTGGCTGAAGCTAAAGAAGCTCTAGGAGTTTGTACTTGCGGCTGTGCTGATTGCGGATGCTAATATAACTGTTATTGCGAGGAGGGCAAAGCCCGACGAAGCAATCTCATAAAACTTAAAAGAGGCGGTGGATAATTCCATCGCCTCTTGTTTATATCTGTATTTAATTATTCTTTATCCGCCTTTTGTCCGCGTGGCTTCATAGTCGGAAACGCAATAACATCACGAATTGTAGGAGAATCTGTCAAAAGCATCACCAGTCTATCGATACCAACACCAAGTCCGCCGCATGGAGCAAGACCGTATTCTAAGGCAGTGACATAATCTTCATCAATTGGGTGAGCTTCTTCATTGCCTTCAGATTTTAACTGCGCTTGAACCTCAAAACGGTTACGCTGGTCTATAGGGTCTGTAAGCTCAGAAAAAGCGTTGCAAATTTCCCAACCGTTAACACGCGATTCAAAACGTTCCGTAAGGCGCGGGTTATCACGATGCACTTTTGCAAGAGGTGAAATATCGCGAGGATAATCAATAATATGAACAGGCTGAATTAAATGCTGTTCAACCTTTTCTTCAAAAACCTTTTCGACAATTGCGCCCCAACTGTCAGTTTCTTCGACTTCAATGCCGAGCTCCGCAGCTTTTTGAGCAGCATCTTTTTCATCCAAATGCTCGCCAAAATCAACGCCTGTATATTCTTTAATTCCGCCTAACATTGTCATACGCTGCCATGGTGCGGTAAAATCGAGTTCTTTACCCTGAAACTCAACAACAGTAGTTCCCAATACTTTTTTCATGACAGTTTCAACCATATTTTCCATCAAGCTCATCATGTCGTTATAATCCGAATAAGCCTCGTAAAGCTCGAGCATAGTAAACTCAGGATTATGACGTGGCGAAAGCCCTTCATTACGGAAATTGCGATTGATTTCAAAGATTTTTTCATTCAGACCACCCACCATAAGTCTTTTAAGATGAAGCTCAGGTGCAATACGCATATACATAGGCATATCAAGTGTATTGTGATGAGTGATAAATGGTCTTGCAGAAGCCCCGCCAGCAAGAGTTTGAAGCATGGGAGTTTCTACTTCCAAAAATCCAAGCCCTGTCAAATAATTACGAATTTCTTGAATAATTTTGCTTCTGTTGCGAAAAGTATCACGCACATCTTGATTCATAATCAAATCAACATATCTTTGACGATAACGGGTTTCAACATCTGTTAAACCATGGAATTTTTCAGGAAGTGGCAAAAGAGCCTTAGAAAGAATTGTGTATTCTGTTACTTTCAAGCTCAATTCTCCTCTGGGAGTTCGACGAATTGTACCTTTTGCGCCTATCATATCTCCCACGTCAACAAATTTGAGAGTCTTAAATTCTTCTTCTCCAATATTTTCTTTATGGCAAAAAATTTGAATTTTACCCGAATCATCCATTAAATCCATGAACATACCGCTGTTCCGCATCGCCATAATGCGTCCTGCCACAGCATAAAAATCTTCTGTTTCGACGCCTGCTTCAAGTTCTGCATATTTTTCCTGAAGTTCTTTTGCCGAAGCCGTTTTATCAAATTTATAAGGATAAGGGTTTATACCTCTATCAACTAAATCGGTAAGTTTCTGAACTCTTGCACTTCTAAGTCGCAAACTATCTTGCGCTTGAGTTTTTTGTTCTGCTGATTCCACTTCGTCACTCCTTTTAAAAAAATTTCTTATACGTAAATTTTATCATTAACAATAATCTGCCGCAAAAAAATAAAAAAATCATTTGTAAAGAATTATAAATCCAAGCTTATTTACATGGCAAAAAAAATTTTGATTTTACTTATAATATTCAGTCAAGCAGATTGTGTGAAGGTAAAGTTAATTATGTTTTCAGTAAATTTTTGTGGCGGCCCTACTAGTTGCGCCGCACCGGTAATAAAAAAAATAACACCAGCAGAAGTAAAAGCGGCTGCATATAATTCTGACGGAACGTGCAAAATTCCTTTTCAGCTTCCAAAGCCAATAACATGGTCTATTTTGGGACAAGAAGTCCTTAAAGGAGGAAAAACACAAACTAAAGAAATAAGCTCCGAAGGAAGAATTAAAACTACAACAACAGGAAAAGGTCTTTCAAAAAAAATAGTTGAAGATTTAGGTTCAATAAAAAGAGTAACCATCATTAACCGCAAAGGGGAAACTATTTTAGACACAACCATTCGAAAAACGGAAGAAGAATTGCAAAAATCTCTCCATTTAATAGGTTAAATTTAAATAAAAAAGGGACTTTTTTAAGTCCCTTTTTTATTATCCGAATTTTTTATTCAGCATCTTCAATTGCAAAACCGCATAGATAAATTTGTTCAAAGGAATTTCAACCCCATGCTTCTCGGCAATTTTGAGTAAAATACCTTGAATAGCGTCTATTTCAAGGGGTTTTCCTTTTTCTAAATCTTGCAAGGTAGAGGTTTTAAAATTCAAAAACCCGTCAGATTTTGTAACAAGCATTATTTGATCAATTTCTTCATCGGTTATATCATACCCCTCAAAACGAGCAAGCATCTGTCCTTCTTTTAGGGTTTTGTAGAACATTTCAACAGCTTCCGGAACATCGTAAAAATATTTCAACGCACCTTCAATAAGACAAGTATAGCCATTATAAGCTGTATTAAGAATAAGTTTTTTCCACAGTTCTTTGTTAATACTTTCTGTAACATCGGCAGGAATTCCTGCTTCTAAAAATACTTGTTTAATATCTTGAACCCTTGGTGTAATTTCACCGTTCAATTCACCGAAAACTACTTTGCCAAAACCTGTATGATTAATATAGCCGGGTCTTTCGAGTTGAGAACTAATAAATACAACCGAACCTATTACTCTGTCGGCACCAAATACATCAGCAAGAATCTTCTCATTTTCAATACCATTTTGCATTGAAACAATTACGGCATTTTTGTTTAAACGTGGCTCAAGCGCTCTGGCAAGCTGCTCAGTCAAATAGGATTTTACACAAAAAAGTACGACATCAACATCTTTTATTGCCTCAAAAGCATGATAAATTTTAGGCTCTTTTATATGAATATCACCCTGAAAACTTTTTATATAAAGTCCGTTATGATAAACCATCTGAACGGTTCTGCTTGTGCCGATAAAAGTAACGTCAACACCCGCATTCGCAAGCTTTGCGCCAAAATATCCGCCTACCGCGCCAACTCCTATAACACCTATTTTCATACTAAAATTCCTTTTACTTTTAATACCGCATAAATTAAATATATCAGATAAAACCCGCCTCCCGCAAGTAGCGAATAAGGACTTAAAATTCCTTTATTTTTTATAATATTGAAATAAACCACAGCAACAGCTAAATATACCAATGCCACATTAACAAAGCCTTCCGCTCCAAGAATCCATGGGGTTAAAACAAGTCCAACGGCAGTAGGAATACAGCTCTGGAACACCATAGCTCCTGTTATATTACCAAGAGCGAGAGTGTCCTTTTTGGCACGAATCCAAATTACACTGTTAAATTTTTCAGGAAGTTCTGTGGCAATAGGAGCAATGATAAGGCTCAAAATCATAGGACTTATGCCAAATAAATTTGAGAAGAATTCCAACTGCTCAACAAAGACTTCCGCAAGAAGAATAATCCCTATAAGAGATAAAAACACTTGAAAATATACTTGAGCAAGCTCATGCTTTTTTCCAAAAATCTTTGTTAAATAAAGTGCTTCCAATTCTTCACAATCACCATTACAGCAAGTTGTATCCTGGATAGTTTTATAAGCATAAAAACCATAGAAACAGAGTAAAAATACCGCCAAAACTACTTTAAGATTATGTGATGGCAAAAATGAACCGAAAATAGCAAGAGAATACCCTATGAAAAAATATCTTATATCTCTAAACATAAGACTTGTATTTACAGGCATTTCAAGCGTTCTGCGCTTTGTAGCCGTAAAAATAAAAACAGCAACACCTGTAACAAAAAATGCAAGAGTTCCCAGCATAAAAGGAGCGCCCAAAATAGCTCCAATACCTATTTGATGTCCTATTCCGTCTTTTCCGCTCAAATGAGCCCCTATAATAGCAACAAGAGGAACTATGGTTTCGGGTAAAGCCGTGCCGACTGCCGCCAATATACTCCCTATTGCGCCTTGTGAAAGATTAAGTTTTTCTCCCAAATGCTCAATAGCGTTTGTAAAAACAACACAGACAAAAACAATTGCAAAAAGTGTAAACAGAATGCAAATTATATGTAAAAATAAGTCCATTATATGAATCCCCGCTATCTTTTTATGCTAGACTTTTATATAATAGCTTAGAAAAAGTTTTTTGTTAATATGAATACACTTACAGATATAATTAAAAAAGCCCAAACCGTTGTAATAATCTCTCATGTAGGTCCTGACGGTGATACTTTGGGTTCTGCAATAGGTCTGAACATAGCTTTAAAACAATTTTCCAATTTACAAAAAATTGACAGTATAATTTTGGGGAAATTTCCTGAAGTTTATAGTTTTTTACCTGAAATAGATTCTCTTAAATCGCCTAATGATGAATCTCTTTTGGACAAATATGACGTTGCCATAAGTGTTGATTGTGCAGCAGAAGACAGATTAGCGGAAGCTTTAAGTATTTTTAAAAAAGCACGCTTATCTATAAATATAGATCATCATCAAACAAATAAAGAATTCGGCATGATTAATATTATAGACCCGAAAGCCTCATCAGTTGGTGAAATGCTTGTAGATATAGTTGAACAAATCGGATGTAACCTTACAAAAGATATTGCCATTTGTTTTTATGTTTCTATTTTAACTGATACGGGCGGATTTAAATTTGAAAACACAACCGCAAAAACCCTTGCAACTTGCGCAAAACTTCTTGAAAAAGGGATAAAGCCTGATGTTATTTTCAAAAAATGCTACGAACAAAAACCCTTAAACATGATTCTTTTACAAGCTTTTGCTATAAATAAAGCTAAATTTGAAGAAAATGATAAAATAGCTTACACGATTATTTCAAAAGAAACGATTGATAAATACGGTTCTCAAGAAAGCTATACCGATGGGATTTCTGAAACATTAAGACAAGCAAAATCTGTTGAAATATCAATGTCATTAAGGGAAACCCAAAACGGTAACACCAAAATAAGTCTTAGAAGTAAGAACATAGATATATGCAAAATTGCTGAATTTTTCGGGGGCGGCGGACACAGACTTGCGGCAGGATGCATAATTGAAAAAAAACCTGAAGACGCAATAAACGAAATTTTACCTATTGCAAAAAAACAATTGTTAAATTATGAAGAAAAAGCTAAAAAAAATACCTAAAAAAACAAGAACATTTTTTAAAGACTTGATAACAAGAGTTATAAAAGATGATTTTATGGGTACGGCAGCAGAAATGGCGTATATTTTTATTTTGGCGTTTTTTCCCTTTATGATTTTTTTAGTATCCATTTTTGGTCTTTTAGGGACAGCTTCCAGAATTGATAAAATAATGGCATTTTTATCTGAAATAGCACCTCTTTCTGCAATGGAAACCATTAAAAGCGTACTTACAAGTATTATTCAATCGTCTTCAAAAAGCTTGGCGACAATAGGTTTGGTAACTTCTTTATTTTTGGCTTCAAATGCCACTGCCGTTGCAATAAAAGGCCTTAATAAAGCTTACAAAATAAAAGAATCCAGACCTTTTTGGTATGTAAGACTCCTTTCTATCGGACTGGTAATTCTAAATGCTTCCATATTATTTCTTGGCGTTAATCTCACCGTTTTTGCCAAAATAATAATCAATGCAATATCAGAATTTGTTACTATTCAATCTGGCTTAATAGACGCTATTAACACTATTCTGGCTTTACGTTGGCTTATAGCATTTGTGGCTCTTTTTGTAATGATATTTTTAAATTACTTTCTTATGCCTAACACACAAAAAATGCAAAAAAGGATAAGAATACTTTATACATTGCCCGGAACATTGTTC
>JAEWLZ010000032.1 GCA_023457295.1 Cyanobacteria bacterium OH_PDB_112 | reverse complement strand
TGAGGACAAACACGACCGCAAACAGCAGGTAACATACTAGTTTCACGAATTATATCACCAGCTTTTTGGACATTACCCTGCTTTAATTCCGCAATAAATCCCGGAATATTAATCCCGACAGGACATCCTTCAATACATTTTGCATTTTTACAGCCAAGACAGCGGCTTGCTTCTTCTGTAGCTTGCTCTGCTGTAAAATTCTTTTCTACTTCCTCAAAATTTTTGCTTCTATAAACAGGATCTAATGCTTCCTGTACTTGTCTTTGCTTCGACATAATTCCACCTTAAATCTAAATCTCTAACTAATCTTCATTTTAAATTATAAACCGAAAAAACAGAATTATGTTAAAATTTCTTCAAGAGTATTTTTTTATAGAGAAAAAAATGGAAAATTCATCACTTTTCGACATCATAGGACCAATTATGATAGGACCTTCTAGCTCACACACAGCAGGAGCGGTACGATTAGGGCTTGTTGCACGGAACATCTACGGACTTGAACCAAAGAAAATTAAAATTAATCTTTACAACTCTTTTTCAAGCACTTACAAAGGTCATGGAACAGATAAAGGGCTTATAGGCGGCATTTTGGGACTGGAAGTCGATAATACCGATATAAAAAACTCTCTTGAAATAGCACAAACTAAAAGGATTTCACTAGAAATAAATCATAAAGAAGACCCTCAGCGTCACCCGAATTCAGTCGATATAATCTTTGATGACGAGCTAAAAATCAAAGGAAACTCAACAGGGGCAGGCGAAATCGAAATCATTCAGATAAATGCCTTTAAAGTCTCTATTATAGGCAATTTGCCCTGTCTTGTAATGGTTTACAAAGACAAACCGGGGATGATTAGTGCAGTTAGTAAACTTATTCAGGAAGAAAATATAAATATCGCAACCTTTGAATGCACAAGGACAGGACGCGGCGAAGACGCTTCTATGGTAATAACTTTGGATGCCAAGCCTTCAGATTCTATTGTCCAAAAAATAGAAGAGATCCCTGATGTTTATTTTGTGCGAAGCATAGAAGGACTAAAAAAATGAAACTAAATTCTTTTAAAAAAGCGCAAGAATATACTCAAGAAAAAAATATAAAACTTTTTGAAGCTTTTCAAAAAGAAGAAAACCGACTTAAAGATATTTCTATCGAAGAAGTTCGCTCCACTATGGAAAAAAATCTTGATATCATGTATGAAACTATAAAAAACGGTCTTGAAAACAATTCAAAATCAATTACAGGGCTATCAGGTGATGATTCGTCCAAAATTATTACAAATAAAGAGGATTTACTTCCTTTCGGCGAAGACTTCAAAAAAGTTATAGCTTACGCACTTGCGGTTATGGAAGAAAATCTAAGTATGGGTCGTATAGTCGCTTGTCCGACAGCAGGCTCTTGCGGGATTGTTCCTGCTGTAATAGCTGTTTATGCCGAAAAATTTAAGACCCCAAAAGATAAACAAATTGATGCGCTTATAACAGCCGGAGGCATCGGAAAAGTAGTTTCACGAAAAGTTGCTCTCTCTGGAGCAGTAGCTGGTTGTCAGGCAGAATGCGGTGTAGCCTCGGCGATGGCAGCAGCCGCAATAGTCGAACTGGCAAACGGCAGCACAGAACAAATATTAGATGCTGTTGCGCTTGCTTTGAAGAATATTATGGGACTTGTCTGTGACCCTATCGCCGGCATGGTGGAAATCCCCTGTATGAAAAGAAATTCTTTTCTTGCCGTACATGCCTTTACAGCGGCACAAATGGCTTTATGCGGTATAAAATCAGCCATACCAGCCGATGAAGTTGTGGACGCCATAAAACAAGTAGGACTTTTGATGTCGCCTCTTTTGAAAGAATGCTCCCAAGCAGGTCTTGCAACCACGACAACAGGTCTTGATATACAGTCCAAATTAAATATATAGAATATTCTTAATAAAACTTTATAAATACTTTAAAATTATAAAGTTATTTAATCGAGATACCGATAACGACGATAACTAGTATTGTCATGAAAAAAACATGGCTATTAGGTGTTTAAGTCAAAGTGTAAAGGTAAAAAACGCAAAATGGGTATCTCGTCAAATCAGGCAAGATTTTTGGCATTAACCTCAAGGCAGGTGGATTTGGAGCGCCGTATCCAACAAATTTGCCAGAGACGTTTGCGCCTTACCTCAGAACTTGAAAACGTGGCAACAAGCTACAACAATCAAATTTCAAACAGAAGATTATATGCAATGAATACAACCACAGGTGGCATTGATGAGCTCACTATTGCCAACTTCCAAAATCTTAAAGACAGCAATGGCAATAAATATATGTTAATGGGGCAAGATATATTGGGACAAAATACTTTAACCATAGAATGGAGGCCGACAACTGGGGCTGGGCTTGATACTCCTCCTCCCGGGACTGCTTTCAGAATGGAATGTCTTGGTGCGCTAAATCCGACGGCAAGCGATGGATGGATATCTTTTGCTCAATTGGGGTTAGACCCCGCTACGGCTACAGAAGGAGAAAGTTTGAGCGCCGCAATAAAAATGGGGTTTTTAAAAGTATTAAAAGTATCTGATGAATACACCCAAACACCTATTACGGCATATTATGATACAGTTGCTCCAGCAATCCCAGTAGACAGCGAAGAAGTAGACTGGCGAACAATCCCGGGACTCGCAGATGAACTCTATAAAGGTGACGATGTAGATGCCGAAAATAAATATGACAAAACCATAGCAGAAATTAATTCTCAAGATAAAAAACTTCAACTTGAACAAACCTCTATTGAAGTCGAATATAAGGCTGTATCATCAGAACGTGAGTCTGTTAAGAAAATTCTCGATACAAACGCTCAAAGTTCTTTCAAATACTTCTCGTAAATCTAAGCCAAAACTGTATCCAAAGAAGGTGCGGCAAGGAAACTGCAAAATTCATCACATCTTCTGGCAAAAATTTCACGATTCAGGTTTTTTAGAACATCGTTACCAAATCCTTGTGTAGTAAAGGAAGCCACGATAGTTCCTGATAGCATGGCACGCTTAATCGCTTCAAAGTCAATTTTTGACTCCTGCGCCAAAAATCCGATAAGTCCGCCTGCAAAACTATCCCCCGCTCCTGTCGGGTCAACCACATCGCAAAGAGGAAATGCGGGTAAAATAAACATCTCGCCGTCTTTTGAAAATAACATAGAGCCATGTTCGCCTTTTTTAATAATCAAATATTCAGGACCAAGCTCTAAGATTTTACGAGCTGCAAGAATAAGATTTTCCTCACCTGAAAGCATTTTGGCTTCTTTATCATTCACCAAAAATAAATTTACGTTGGAAATAACTTCTTTAAGTTGTTCGGAAGTTGTATTAATCCACAAATTCATCGTATCGCACATAACAAAACGAGGTGAATTCATTTGTTCAAGTACTTTTAATTGCAAATCGGGATGAATATTTCCCAAAAAAAGAAAATCCGTATCACGATGTTTTTGACTCAAAACAGGGTCAAAATTCGCAAAAGAATTGAGCTGTGTATCAAGTGTAATTGCTTCATTCATATCACCGCAATACTCGCCGCACCATCTAAAAGTACCGCCTTGTCTTGTTTCAAGACCTGACAAATCAATGCCTTTTTCTTCAAATAAATCAATATAATGCTGAGGGAAATCTTCACCTACAACACCTATTATGCTAGCAGGCGAAAATATTCTTGCTGCAATAGAAGCAAAAGAAATTGACCCACCCAAAATATTTTCTCTCTCCCCATAAGGAGTTTTAAGGTTATCAAGACCGATAGATCCTACAATAAGTACGTTTTTCATTCCTTCTCCTGAATTTCGGACACTAATCAAGTATATCAAAAAATACACATGGCAAAAGATTTTCAGGCAATTCTTTTACATTAATTAAAACTTTGCCTGAAAGATAACTATAATGCTATAATCCTGAGTGTAAAAGATTTTTCTAGGAAACACCATGCCAAAAACAATCCAATGGAACGAAGAATTCGAACAAGAAATTCTTAATGAAAAAACAGGCTCAATACAAATAGCAATACGTCCGGGAAGACTGTACTTTGACACTCAATACTTTAAAAAAGGCGATATTGTGGATATTCGTGTACAAAATAAAGTCATCAGAAAAGCAATGATTCAAAACGAACCAAAATTGATTCAAATCAACGAGCTTACTCATTCCGAGTACAATGTTTTAAAATCTTCAATAAATACAAAAGAAAAATTGAAATATTTTTTGGAAAAAAACTATAAAACAGAACTCGACGATACGTCTGAAATTACTGTCATTACTTACAATAACATGAATTTGGTTTATTTAAAGGAGAATGTTGATCCTCATTTCTGTTAAGATATATTAAGAGGTCGTAGACTTATTTGGCAATTTTTAAAAAAGTTTTAATTTTAACATAGTGAACAAACACATTAATATCGTAAAATTAAAAAAACAAACTTACTTATAACCAGAAAATACAGGGAGAATATATCATGAACGAAAAGAGGAAACTCAATTTAACCAACAAGATTAAAGAAATAGGTCCAAAACTTAAATGGATGCTTTTTTCAGAATTACAAGACTTAAAAATAGGGTCTCAATATTTAGATTTTATTGCGCCGGAAATTGAAAGTCAGGCAAAAAACCCAACAGAAAAACTTGAAGCTATTGTAAGAGCTACTTTAGTGAAAGAATTTTCACCTGAAATTCAAAACTCAAAATCCTTTGAACTTTTAGTCGATGCTGTATGTCACAATATTAAGAAAAAACAGCTTGAAGAATAAATCTTCATAACCCTGTATTAATTTAATTTACCAAAAAGCCGTATAAAAGCGGCTTTTTGGATATAAACTTCAAAAACTAATCCTAAAGCGTAATAGCTTTTTGTCGGTCGAAAACATCCCTCCAATGAATTATTATACAGTTGTATATTTTATAGTCCCTAAATGGCTAGTTTGGAGGTTAGTATGAAAAGCTTAATAAGACACAATCCTTCTCAAAATTATATTCAAAATCTTCAAGATGAAATGACAAGATTAATGGAGGAAGTTTTCGGAAGCACTGATTTATTTGAAGCAACAGAAAAGAAAATGTGGCGTCCGCCTATTGAAATGTCAGAAACAGATAATGCTTACGAATTAAAATTACAACTCCCAGGTTTTGAGAAAAAAGATATTGATATTGAAGTCGGAAATGACTACATCTGCGTAAAGGCAGAAAGTAAATTTGAAAAAGAAGAAAAGAAGAAAAATCTGTACAGAAGCGAATTTAAATATGGAAATTTTGTACGTACAGTGTCTTTTCCAAGTAATATAATACCCGATAAAACAAATGCTGAGTTAAAAAACGGCGTTTTGTCCATTTCGGCAGAAAAAGCAAAAACAAAAGAAACTATAAAGAAAATAAAAGTAAAAGAATAGCCGGAAAAGGCGAGGGGGCAGAAAAATTTGCCCCCTCTATTAATTTTTTATATAATTAAGAAATGAATAATGATTTTTTAAAAAATACCATTTCTTATAGAATAATTTCAACCATCAAGAAACAAGCTCTTCTAAAAGTAGAAATTTTTACTTTTATAGGATTCGTTTTTGTCAAAGTCCTTAAAGATATAATAAATTTAAGAATTAATATCAAACACACTTTTGAACAAGCTTCAAGATTCGGCGTCGATTCTTTACCGCTGTCACTTATTATCGTCGGTATTTCGGGTATGATTATTGCTCTTCAGGTAACGGCAGAAATGATAAAGCAAGGCGCAACCGACTACATAGGAACACTCATAGCACTTGTAATAATCCGTGAAATTGCTCCTATTATGGGAAGTTTTGCTATTATTTCAATGGTGGGTTCATCAATGTCTGCTGAAATAGCAACAATGAAAGTAACAGAACAAGTAGATGCTATAAGAGTTTGCGGAGTTGACCCAATAAATTATCTTATCACTCCAAGAGTTTTGGCAGGAT
>JAEWLZ010000031.1 GCA_023457295.1 Cyanobacteria bacterium OH_PDB_112 | reverse complement strand
GTATTTTCCTGATTTAACTGGCAAAATTTTGCTTTTAGAAGATATTAACGAAGAATTGTACAAAATTGACAGAATGCTTACACAGCTAAAGCTTGCGGGTATTTTTAACAAAGTTACGGGTGTAATTTTTGCAGGATTTGGAGAAACTCCTGTTTCAACCGAATTTTTGAAACAGTTTTTACCCGATACACTTCCTTCCTTAAAAGGTTTTTATGCTTCGCATGATGTTCCCAAATACACCTTGCCTTTTGATGCAAAGTATTCACTTAACGCTAATAAAGGTATTTTGAAAATAATCGAATACTAAAAAACGCAAAATACCGACTCGAAAGCCGGCATTTTTACAGATTGCTTTGATTTTAACCCACTATGCAATGACTATTTAAGACAATTCTATCAAAGCTTTGACAGAACGTGCTGTTTCACGCACATCTTCATCAGAATGAAGATTTATAGTGTCGTCTAAAATCTTAACGACTTCTGTCTTATCGTTCAATGATAAAATCTCGTTTACAGAATTCATCGCAACTTTAGGACTAAGGTCATTAATCCCTTTACCCTTATTCACAACCAAAACCACAAGCGAATCATGTGTATTTTTACCGATTAAAGCCTTGGCTGTCAATTCACGGACAGTATCATCAGGAGAATTAGTCCCAAGCCTGTCCAAAATATCAACCGACTTTGGATCTTTATGTGCGCCAAGAGCTTCAATAATATGCTCTATTCTTGCTATTTCTTCTATCTCTTTTTTAAACATTTTTAATTCCCTCTTATATTAAGCATGCGCTATGCTTGCTTCCAATAAAGCTCCTAAGCCCTCTACATTATCTTTATATTTGTCCAACAACTTTCTTGACTGTTTAGACATATTTGGATATGGGTCAGGCTTTATCAAATTAGAAATTTTCAAATCTGAAGCTTTAAAATTATTCACACTGTCAGCTATTTGAGAAACTTTCTCACTTGTCTTTTTAGCAAAAACTATTATAGGTCCAAAAGCTTTATCAGCTTTTTCCTTAAAAGTATTTTTAATATGCGTAAGACTTCCAACCGCTGCACTAACAGCCATTTTACCTTTTTCTAAAATAGTAGCTTTAAATTTCCCAACAGACTCAGTCTTTTGGAACAAATCCCCTTCAAGATTTTTACCCTTGAACGAAAGCCCGAAAGGGTTTGTAGAAAAAGGATTATTTGAAACTTTATTATCACTCTTGGGAGCTGCATTTTTTTTAAATATACCTAAGCTGCCGCCAATTTTCATATTGTCCATACCACATCAATATCCCTTCTTATTTATCTTTTGACACATTAATTTTGAATTTACATTTGTAAATTACCATGCAAATATAAGTCAAAAATCATCTATTCGATGTAGATTGATTAAAGTTATCAACCAAAAGTTCTATTTTTTTAATATATGTCTTTAAAAATAAATACTTGATATCTAAATGCCTTTTTATTATTATTATAATAATCGAGAAAATTAAAAGGAACAAAAAATGTCTAAACAATGTGAAATATGCGGAAAAAAACCTTTGAAAGCCGCTAAAAGATCTTTCTCAAACAAAGCTAATGTTTACAGACAAACACCTAATTTACAGTCTGTAAAAGCAATAATCAACGGAATTGTAAAAAAAGCTAAAGTTTGTACATCTTGCATAAAAGCAAACAAAGTTAAAAAAGCTGTTTAATAAAAGCTTTTAAGTATTAATAAAAAAGGAAGACTTTAAAACGGAGTCTTCTTTTTTAATAAGGATTATATTTTGTTAATTTTAAAAGACATAAAACCTGATTTATTGGATGCTTCAGCGATAGCTCTCGGTTTTTTTGACGGTGTGCATAAAGGGCATGAAACTGTTATAAAAACTATGCTTGCAAAAGCAAAAAAATACAACCTGACTTCTTGTGTCGTTACTTTTTCTAATCATCCGATTGAAATTCTACAAAAAAATTTCGTTCCTTCTATAATTTCTTTTGAAAAACGACTAGAGCTTATCCAAAAACTAGGAGTAGAATCCGTATTGGTTTTGGAATTTTCAAATGAACTTATTTCGTTATCTGCGGAAAGTTATTTGCGTGAAATCCTTGTCAAATCACTTCATCCTAGATTTATAACTTTAGGTTTTAATCATTTTTTTGGGGCGAATAAAAAAGGAAACGCAGAATTTCTAATAAATAATGCATCTAAATATAACTATGAAGTTTTAAGCGTTCCTCCGGTAAAAATTGGAGAAGAAACCGTCAGCAGTTCTCTTATAAAAAAATATATAGCCGAAAGCAATTTTATCAAAGCAAATTTGCATTTGGGACGAGATTTTTCGGTCAAAGGTGAGGTTGTAAAAGGTCGAGGTATTGGACATACAATAGGTTTTGCTACTGCTAATATAATTCCTCCCGACGGTCTTGTTGATATCCCTAACGGAGTTTATGCCGGGTGGACAATTGCAAATGAAAAAAAATATAAATCCGTCATAAATGTCGGAACAGCTCCAACTTTAAAAAATAGCCAAAAGACAATTGAAGCACACCTTTTAAATTTTGATAAAGATATATATGGGCAAAAAATAGAAGTCGGATTTATCAAAAAAATTCGTGATGAACGCAAATTTGAATCGAAAAAAGAGCTTATATCCCAAATAAAAGCCGATTGCTCGGAAGTATGATATTATAACTTGTATGGATAAAATCAAAAAAATAGCGGTAATACTTTTAGGTCCTCTTGGAGATATGATTAATGCGACAGGTGTTTTTAGGGCATTAAAAGATAATTACAAAGATTCAGAGCTCACTCTTGTAACAGTTAAAGATGGTATAGCCGCAACAGAAGGCATACCTGATATAGATAAAGTTATTATTTTTGACAAAAAACGTGGGCTAAAAGGCGGATTTGAATTTTTCAAATTTTCAAGAGAAATCGGCAAGAATAATTTTGATATGATTGTGGTTCTCGATAATACTTTCAGGACAGCTATTATGGCTCTTGTTATGGGGGCAAAATATCGTGTCGGCAGAGATTATGAAGGGCAAGGCTTTTTATTTACACATAAAATACCTTACCTGGAAGAAGAAAAAGATATGCAAATCCATGTATCAGAGCATTATATGAGGATTTTAAAACCTTTAGGCTTATATAACCCGAAACATGAAACAGAATTTCATTACACAAAAGAGGATGAAGCCAAGGTTTGCGGACTTTTTGAACAAGAAGGTATTTCAAATAAAAAACTAATAGGTTTCACCCCGTCATGTTTTGCTGATTCAAAGTCCTGGAACCCTAATCAGGCGGCAAAATTTGTTGAACTTGTAAAGACAAATACTGATTACGAAATTGTCATTGTAGGAGCATCAAATATTCAGCCTTTTGTGGACGAAATGAAGGGGATTTATTCAAATTTTGTTGATATGACAGGTAAAACATCTTTTACACAATCGGGATGTCTGATTGATAAATGTGAAAAATTTGTGAGCATAGATTCATCTCCTCAGCACCTTGCTCTTGCGTTCAAAACACCTGTTTTGGCGTTGTTTTTCACAACTATTTTCAAAAAATGGGGACCAAAGGACTTGAGCCACAATAAAGTACTTTATAGCTCAGTACAAAGTCTAATAGCCCCCGAAGAAGTTTTTCAAGAACTGCAAAAATTGCCTGAAAAATCGAGCTTAAAAGAGCTTTCTCTATCTAAATAAAAGTTTAAGTCGACTTATTTTTAGAGTGTTTATCAAAACATTTAAACACAATATTAAAACCAATTACATTACAAACAATATCAGCTATATTACTGTAACTGTAATATAGATTTAAGTTCAAATGATCATTTACATCCCATGCTAAGTAAGGTAGAAACAAGAACGCACCTTTTGAAAAATAAGGAATTTGATCTTTTTCGGGGTTATATTGATAACCTCCGCCAAACTTGAATCCGTATTTTAGATTCGCTTTTTTTATATTACCTTCGAATTTGATATTTGCAGTATTACAAGTGAAAAAATTGGGGCAATAGTAT
>JAEWLZ010000030.1 GCA_023457295.1 Cyanobacteria bacterium OH_PDB_112 | reverse complement strand
TTGTATGACTGTGAAGCAAAATCAAAACAGGTGCTTCTCTCGAAATTCTGCTCGTTCCGCCGTAAATCATTTCATCAATAGCCAAATCCCCTATAACGAGAACTTTTTTATTAGCCATATTATCAATTATTTTTTTGAGATTATCTTTATTGAACATTTCATCTCCAATCAATATACGAAAACTTTAAAAAATGAATTTGCTTAAAAACTTAAAAATGTTAAAATGTTTATTGTAATTATAAATCGAACAAAACAGACTGAAAAGTATTTTAAAAATAAAGGATAAAAATATGGAACTAAAACAGGAATATGAAATAGACAAAGATTCCTATTATAAAGCGAAAAAATACGTCATAAAAATTTATCCGGAAAATATAAATCATATAGAAGAACTTAATTCTAGAGAACGAGATCAATTCATAAATGATGCGATAGCAGTCTATCTAAATAAGTACAATTTGTACCAAAATCAAATGAACATGGTTGAAAAAATTAAAAAATTTGTAATTTATTCAATCTGCTCTTTGATGATTATAGCTTTATTGGGCGGTATTTTCAGATTTATGCTAATTTACTCTAATGCCGTAGACAATCAAATGAAAAGCAACTTTGAAAGACTTTTTGATAAATATAACATGGATTAGACGTCTATTAATGAGCCTATAATAGCCATCTGCTCTTTGAGTTCGAGTTGTCTGTTAGTTACTGAAAATACAATTTTTTCAAGGTCATTTATCAGTTTATCGCGATTTTTCAAAATAGTTTTTTTGAAAAAATTGCTTATTGTAGTATTGGACAAAATTTCTTCCAAAAGAACAACGCATTCATTATAAAAACTTTCTTCCAGCAAATCTTTATTTTTAATAACCAAAAGCAGTGTTTTATTTAAAGAAAGCTTAAATTCTTCTGATTTTTGCTTTTTAATAAACTCTCTAAGATTTTGAAATTCTTTAAGCATTTCTTGATATAAAAGAATCAATTTAGTTTTTTTCTCTCTTAAATCCCACTTAAAATATTTTATTGTAGAATCAAAGCCCAATTTTGAGAGATCTAAGATTTTTTCTTTTTTTATAGAAAAATCGACAGGTATTGTATCTTGGGTATTTATTTTTATATAATCATATCTGTCATTTTTAGAATATTTATCCATAATAAATTCTGTCGAAATATTAGATGCGGTGTTTATTATGGCGGTTACATATTCAATATTATTTTCAATAGAATTATTGTCTTGCCCCTCGAGCCTAAACTCTAAAACTCTTGAATCTAAAGGATTCATATTATCAGAATAGCTCCAAAAAGGAAGCCCTCTTATAATATCACCGTCAATAATGCAATTATCATCAACCCAGGTAGGCTTAAAAATTCCCGGCAAACTGATAGAGGCTCTTATGGCTGTTGCTACAGATTCATCAGGCGTTGTATATTTGCTGAATTCTTTATATGCTCCTTTTGAAATATCCGTTGTAATAATTACAAGATCTTTTTCGATATCTTTAAATTTTACCGGCAAATTGGCGTCTTTTTCATAATTTTCACCATAAAATTTTTTCTCTACAATTTCTGTAATCCAATTTAGAATATTATCGCCCTTCCAAATACTGAAATTTTTGCTTAAAGAAAGATTTATATCTTTAAAATTATCATATTTGGCATTTAGAAAAATTTCTTCCATCTCTTCTATGGTATAGCCCAAAGCATAAAGAGCAGCAAAAATCGAACCGACAGAAGCTCCGGCTATGCCTTTTATTTTTACTCCCACTCTCTCAAGAGCGCGAAAAACTCCTAAATAAGCAACTCCTCGAATTCCGCCGCCTGATAAAATACAAAAATATTCAAATTTTTTATCTATGTCATTCAAATTTAGTTATATCCTTCATCTAGCCATTCTCGAACTCTTAATTCCGCTCCGATATCTTCTGCAATTTGTTTACAGTTTTCAACATTTATAACATTATTTTTGTAGCCGGTAACTATACTTAAAGACGTATCAATCCCGACTTCACAACAAGATTTGGCAAAACTTTTCACTTCTTCATAAGCACTTTCACCAAATTTGCTTTTACTTAATTCTTGATATTGTTTTGAATTATCAGAATTTAAACTGACAGAAACCTTATCTATCAAGCCTTTCAGTTCTTTTGCAACATTTTTTTTGTGAATAATATTCGCCTGTCCGTTTGTATTTATTCTTGTGGGGATATCAGGATAAACTTTTTTTAAAAAAGATGCTATTTCTTTTATCAAATCCAACTTTATCAAAGGTTCACCGTATCCGCAGAAAACAACTTCTTTAATATCAGACGTCATTTTTTCTTTTATTTGTTCTATAACATCCTGAGAATTTATTTTTTCAGAACTCAAGTTCAAATCAGAACCAGCGACTTTGTCATTAAGACTTCTTATGCAAAAAATACAGTCATTTGTACATAAATTTGTTAGATTAATGTACATATTATCACCCAAAATATAAGCGTAAGTATCCATATATTGCCTTTCTTTATCTACAAAACTATTTTGTCATAATAACATTTTAAAGACAATTTATTTTTCAGACGTAAAAAAATTCAAACTAACCAGTGAAAAAATTCCCAAAGTAATAGCTCCGATATTACTAAAAACTTTTGGAATAAGCTGCGAATTTATATCTTTTCTTGCCATATAAGCGCCGGTAATCGCGCCTGTAACGACACTCGCATAAATAATATCTTCTGTGCGCTCTGCCATATAAGAATAATAATCTTGATTTTTTTTATTATTTTTAAAATTTATATATCGTGAAGGAGTTATTTTTCTACCCTCACAAGAACGAATGTACATTTTTTAACCTTTAAATTTATAACTTTTAGAGACCACAGATTATTATAACATCACCATTAATTTTTTGTATATCCTTTATGGCAATTTGAGTACAATCTTGCACAAGCAAAGGATTCAATCCCTCGAAACAAGATACTGCCTGACTATCCCCCATTATCTTAGGCGCAATAAAATAATAAAGCTTATCCGCAAGTTTAGTTTTTAGAAAAGAAGAATTAACTTTCGCTCCGGCTTCTACCAAAATACTTCTTATTCCTTTTTTATAAAGTTCAGCTGTCAAAAATTCTATATCAATTTGTCCGTCAGAATTTTTTGGACAAGCCAAAACTTCAACATTTTCAGGATATTTTGAAGTTTTTTTTGTGGTTGCAAGAATAATTTTGCCTTCTTCAAATATTTTTGCATCCGTTGAAATTTTTGCGTTCGTATCCAAAATTACTTTAACCGGATTTTTTCCATCCGTAAGATTGCAAAGCATTGTCGGATTATCCGCCAAAACAGTCCCTGAGCCTGTCAAAATGGCATCATACCTATTGCGAAGTTTCTGAACAAATTCTCGTGATTCTGCATTTGTAATCCACTTCGAAGCACCTGTTCTTGTAGCGATTTTACCATCAAGAGTAGTAGCTGTTTTTATTGCGATAAAAGGTTTTTTTTCTGTATGATTTTTTATAAAAACCTCATTAAGCTCAAAACATTTTTCTTCCAAAACCCCGACAATTA
>JAEWLZ010000029.1 GCA_023457295.1 Cyanobacteria bacterium OH_PDB_112 | reverse complement strand
TTAAAAACTCCCGTTTTTTATCAGACATATTATGCAATCCTAGAGATTTTAAATCATCAAAAAGCTTTAAAGAAAGATTCATAACTTGATTTGCATGCGACTTGTGAGCGGAGTATTTGGAAAGAATACTATCAAGCACCATGCCTTATTCTCCGAGAACTTTTTTAATTGTATTCAAAAATTCTTCCTGAGAAAAAGTGCTTTTTGACATAAAAGCATCTATTCCTGCTTTTCTTGCCTGATTTTTAACTTCATCAGAATCCAAAAAAGAAATTATAATTTTTTTGATACTTTTACCGTTTTCAAGTTCTTTATTGATATTTTCAAAAAGCTCAAAACCGCTCATTCCAGGCATTTCTATATCAGAAATCACAATATCGTAATGCTTTTTAAAAACTTTTGAAAGAGCTATCTCACCGCTTTGCGCAGTATCAACATTATAACCTCCGTTAAGAAGAATATTTCTCTGCAAAGTTCTTGTCGTGTGAGAATCTTCAACCACAAGAACATTATATTCGGAAGGATTAAAAAGTTCTGTCATATACTTCGGAAGCAAAGAAAGCTGTTTTGCGTTAAGCGCAATATTTATAAGTTCTCTGGAATTTAAAATAAGACAAATTTCACCTGATGGAAGGGTTGTTAGCCCTGAAAGATTTTTCACCTGCATCAAAGGAGCCGCGAGATTTTTGCGTAAAATTTCTCTTTCTCCCAAAATATTTTCAACTAAAAATCCAACTTCTTTATCTTCTTCACGCAAAACAAAAAGTGTCAAAGACGAATTTTCTTTTAACTCATTTTCAGGCATATCAAGAATAACCGCAAGGTCAAAAACAGGAATTGTCTTACCGTCAATGATAGTATTTTTACGTCCGTCTTTCACAAAAATTTTCGACACATCAAGCTTTTTCACTTGTGTAATATTTGATGTTTCAAGGGCAAATTTTTGTCCTCCAATGTCTACAATAAGAGCATTTACAGTAGACATAGCAACAGGTATTTTGATAGTTATAGCAAACTTTTTACCAAAATCCGACTTAACCAAAACACTTCCGTTCATTTGAGAAATTTTATTATGAACAACATCAAGACCGACGCCACGTCCTGAAATATCAGTAACATCACTTTGAGTCGAAAAGCCTGCCCAAAAAATGATATTCATAATCTGGTTTTGGGTCATTACATCAAGTTCAGCTTTTGATAAAAATCCTTTTTCCAAAACACTGCGTTTTATTTGCTCCAAATCCAATCCACGACCATCATCAGAAACTTCTATAACAATATTGTTACTCTCATACTTAACTTTTAAAGTAATTTTCCCTGTCGGGTGCTTTCCTTTTTCGATACGTTCTTGAGGAGTTTCGATACCGTGGTCTATCGCATTACGCAAAATATGAATAAGAGGAACTTTTATATCATCTATAATTTTTTTATCAGCGGTTGTTTCACTTCCAAGAATCAAAAGTTCGGCTTCTTTGCCTTTTTCTGTGGCGATATCTTTAACCATTCTGGGAAACATATGAAAAATTGTCGCAAAAGGCAGCATCCTTATTCCTTTAATGATATTTTCCAAGTCTCCGACAATAAGACTCAATTTTGTATCATCTTCCTGAACAAGTTTATGCAAATCATTCACCTGTTCAACAAGTTCTGCAACCATATACATAGCATCTTCAGAGGCACTGCTGAGTTGCTTGTACATTTTTTCATAATCTTTTGTCTTTCTGCCTATTTGATACTTATTTTTACTCCATTGCTTTTGCAAATCCTGCAACGACTCGGAAACTTTTTCAATTTCTTTTAAATGTTCCTGATTTTTAACTTTTACAACAATAAGCTCGCTTACTTGTTTTATAAGTCTGTCAAGTTTTGAAACATCTACTCTGAGAGTCTTTAAGGCTGTGTTTTCGGACAAAGAAGAAACAATATCCTCAAAATTTTCAGGTTTTGAAACACCTACAATTTCATGCAAAATTATAAGACGCTTTTCAAGTAGCAAAATTTCATCCTGCTGAATTTCTTTTCCTTTTGAAATATCACGAATAATATTATAAGCTTTTTGAATTTCCTTTATTAAATTTTCATCCGCTTGATAATTCACCTGCAAAATCTTTTCCAGCAGAATTTCCAATTTTTCATACAAACGGGGAACAGATTCTTTTTTTATTTTTTTAAGCTTATCGTATATTTTTTTCAACTTTTCAAAACTGTCTTGATTTCCGAACAAACCGTCCATTAAATCATCAATATTTTCATCTTCTTTCTTTTCAAGCGTCAAAGATTCAGTAAAACTTATTATTTTAGAATCTTTATTTGTTTTTTGAGCCGTATTTTTTTCAAGTGAGTTTAACTTTTGAATAATATCTTCAAGCTCTTTTGGTTTGTACTTTCCTTTTGTTTTAATAATTTCTCCGATTGTAATTTCCATATAATCGATAGCACTGAATAAAAGTTCTACAATCTCGGGAGAAATCTCTATTTCATCATTTTTTTTCATTGTCATAACATTTTCAAAAGAATGGGCAAGATTTTGAATATCCGTAAAACCTACCATTCTGGCGGCACCTTTTATGCTATGAGCTTCACGAAACAACTCCTGAACCGCATAAAAATCGTTATTATCTTTTTCAAGTATCAATAGAAGTTTATTGATATTCGAAATATTATCCTGAATTTCGGATTCAAATACCTTTACTATTTCACTGAATTCTTGTTCCGAGAACTGCATTTTATACCCCTTTTTGGGCTGAGGACTATTTTTCGGCGATTTAATATATTTTATATGCCGATTTTAAGTGTTATAATTAATATAATTCTATACCAAAGTAGCAATTGAGTAAAATTTCAATGACAAAAAAAATTTTATTAATAGATGATAGCAAAACTCAGTTATATAGCCTTAAACTTATTTTGAATAAGGCAGGATTTGAAGTTATAACAGCGGATAATCCAATTGTCGGTATTGAACTTGCTTATCAACAAATTCCCGATTTAATTGTATCCGATATAGTAATGCCCAGCATAAACGGATATCAGCTT
>JAEWLZ010000028.1 GCA_023457295.1 Cyanobacteria bacterium OH_PDB_112 | reverse complement strand
ATCTTGGCACGATCCTATTGATAAGGCTGCTGTTTTTACTCCGTATGATAAGCTTTTAGGTGCCGGATTTGATGGATATTTGGGAAGTTTTTTTGATTTGAAAAAACTCAATTCTTTTGACTTACCTTCTTACACGAAAGAAACGCTTAAAAAATTGAAAGCTTATAAAACTCCTAAAACAGTTATAGGCGGGTTTGCAACTCATGATGAAAAATCACCTCTTTTGACGGGTGGTGAAAATTTTGCAAAACAGATCCTTTGGCTTAATGCTACTTTGCCTGTGAATCCTTACTTTTTAGACGGATTTTATGTGAATGACAGATATATTTATGGATATTTTAATAAAAATGCTGTTGAAACTTTCACTGATTGTACAAAATATTTTGTAAGGCAGGGGCAGCTTGATATATTTAATTTGCCTGCAAAAACTCATGGTTTTGAGAAAAATTTTCCGCAAGAATTTAAAGATGCTTTGGCATTCAGGAAAAAACATATTGATACTATTACGCAAGGGGAGTTTATTCCTTTGCCTGTTGAAAATAAATCAGTTTTTGCATATGTCCTCAAAACAAAATCAGCAGCTATTTTGGTAGTAGCATCAAAAGACCATCGCTACTCGCAAAATTTTGATTTGAATTTGAAAAAAATCAATAAATTTAAGAAGATTTATTCTGCAACATCAAAGGAATCTTTACCCGAAATTAAAAAAGGTATTGCAAAACTTTACCTGAAACCGCTTGAGATTAAGGTGTTTGTTTTTGAGTAAAGAGATTAATGAGAATCTTTAACTTTTTCAAAGAAAATAATACTGCGAGGTGGTAAAGATATTTGTGGGTTTTTGGAGCTGTCAATTGGTTTTGTATTCTCATAGCGACCAGCACCTCCAAATTCTTTTGAATCACTATTTACAATTTCTTTCCAATTACCACAAGGGAATTGTAGTCCATAATTTTCGAATCCTTTATTTTTAAAATTTGAAACAGCAAAAATTTCACTATCTCCTTTTTTTCTATGTATTGCATGTAACCCGGATTCTTCTTGGTTATGAATAATTGTTGAAATAATTTCACCATCGTTCATTGCGGGAATAGTGTGTATCATTTCATTCATTTTTGCCGTAAATTTTTCATGTTGTTTCATTTTCTCTTTGTAAGCTTCAGAATAATTTATAGAATTTCGCTTTGATTCCCAAAAAGCAGCTTTACCTACTCTATAACCTTTATCTTTCGATTGTTTTTCAAGATTTTCAGGTTCGGAAAATTCTCTGGCAAATTTGAAGTAGTTAATGCTGGCATCTTCGGTGCCTTGGAAAAGCATTTTAATTCCTTTGGTTGCAAAAACACTGCCGATATTTAGTTTGCTTGTTCTGTAAGAAGTCCAAAATCCTTCTTTAGCTTCATTTTTTGAAATAGGAGTTGTGATGTGATTTTTTTCGTTAAATTTTTCCCAATTTTCATTCGGGTGGTCTATTCGACCAGTTACAATGGCTTTATTTATTTTATGTCCGTTATGAGCTGCCCTTTGTCCTTTTTCGCAATCAGAATTTCCTGCTGTTTTATAAAAAATTCCCAAATTATCATTACTGGATTTGTCCATAAACATAGTGCCGTCAAGATTTGCCCAGTCGTGATGAGTTATAGTTTTTACTCTATGAGTAGAGCCTCTTACTGCTCCGTCAAGATAAAATAATATTTTGTCATCATTTCTACTTCTGTCTTCCCAGCCTCCGAGTAAAGTTGCTGCTAGTTCTTTTTGGTGAGGGTAGTCATATTCAGAATCAAATCCCATATTTTCAATAATAGAAAAATCTTTTTGTTTGATTTTTTCATTAAGCTGATTTGTATAATTTACGTGTTCATTTTCATTATAAAGTTCTTCCCATTCTTTTAAAGGACGTGTTATTGCGGATCTGTTTTGTTCTCCGTCTTCAGCAATAGTAAATGCATCAGGATAATGACCGTGAACTTCTACGTTGATTTTTTTTAATGTGAAATCAGACCCCATATACATAGGTTTTGTCATATCAAAACGTATTCCATCTGCGTGATAATTTTCAATCCAGTTTAGAGAGGTATTTGCCATAAATTCTCTTACATTTTCGCTGTCTTTACCTTCATAGTTAAATTTGTCACCAAAATCTCCGGGTCCACCTGAGTAAGGTCCTGTTTTTGATAATGAATTTCCGTCAGGTCCTACATGGTTTGGTACTATATCTATAATTACATTAAGTTTATATTTGCTATGTGCAAGGTCTATAAGTTCTTTTAATTTATCAGGACCCCCTTTTTGACTTTCTTGAGGAGCAAATTTATCTACACCGTCATAACCCCAGTTATAAGAATGTGTATTTTCAACCGGCATTATTTGTATTGTATCAAACCCAAGTTCTTTAATTCTTTTGAGTTCTTTTTTCGCCGCTTCAAAAGTCCCTTCTTTTGTGAGGGTATCAATGTGTGTTTCGTAAATACTCATTGTATAAGGGTTTTTAAGACCATTTTTGTAGTGATGGCGACTTATTCTTTCTTTTACTTTATGATTCATCCAGTCTTGATCATGCCATTGATATTTATTATGATCATAGATTTTTGACCACCCCAAAATACTAGGTTGGCGCATAGAATAGGGGTCTTTAACTGTTTCCACCGTATTATCATTTTTAATAATTACAAATCTGTAATTTTGGTCATGTTTTGCAATGTCAGGCCCTACTTTATGCTCAAAAACTCCTCCCCCTTTATTATGTAGTTCAATTAATTGACTGTTTTTCATTCTTGTCTTTACGGATTCTATTACTCCGTTTTGATTTTTTACAACCTCCAAACCATCATGTTTGTAAAATTTTGCCTTGCTATGAAGTTTATCTGCAAGTTGGACGTAAACTTTTTTGGCATCAGTCCAGGTGAAAACTTTAAAATTAACATTTTTGGCCGCATCAACAGCAGCTCCCCAACTTCTATGAGAAGCGAGAGAACTTTTAAAGTTAATTTTTGCATATGATTTATGCGCATGCAAAGGAGTAGAAACACAACTCCTATTGGCTAAAGAAGCTTTTTGAGGTACAGAAATATTTTTCTGTTTAACTTGAGTTTGCGAAGCAAACCCCACAGGGGAAACCATTAAATTTGATGAGACCAATGTACTTTACCTTATCCAACTAAACTAACTTCAACAGATATAAAACTTATTTTAGCAGGCATGTGCTATTTTGTTAAAAAAAATTTACAAATAATAACTTTTATAGGGAATTGACAGGCTTTCAATTGTAAAGTTAAATTTATTTTATGGCTGATTCTCTTGTAAAACGCTATCAAATGCTCGATTTTTGCGGTGAAGATTTTTATGTGTTTGAAAAAATTCATCCTGAGAGAGTTTTTTCTTTAAATGAAAAATTGATAAATGATGGTGATATTATTTATCTTATGACTCGTGAAATGCGTATTGAGGATAATTGGGGACTTTTGTTTGCCTTTGAAAAGTCTCGGGAACTTTATAAAAAATTAAAAGTAATCCTCCCTTTGAGTTTGCTTAAAATATCAGAACGGCAAAAAAATTTTTTGCAAAAATTTTTTCTTGGATTACAGAAAAATTTTGAGCAAAACAAAATACATTTTGAAATAATAAATTCTGATTCTGATATCAAAAATTATTTAAAAAATGCCGGCATGGTGGTATGTGATTTCGATCCTGTTAATAATTTGTCAGATATTGCCAATGAAATAGAGAGCGCTTGTTTGGAAGTGGATTCTCATAATATAATTCCGGCACGCCTTGAGCCATTTCGGCAGGAATTTTCTGCAGCGAGTTTTCGTCCGAAAATTTATCGAAATGTAGCTGAGTTTTTATGCGAATATCCTCCTGCTTTTAATGTGGAAAAAGGTGAAGCTTATTATGTTTTGAAAGATTTTATCGAAAATAAACTCTCTAATTATGCCTCTTGGAAAAATGACCCCACAAAAGACTATGTGTCAGGACTGTCAAAATATCTCCAC
>JAEWLZ010000027.1 GCA_023457295.1 Cyanobacteria bacterium OH_PDB_112 | reverse complement strand
TTTTTCTTTTTCATACAATATGCACAAGGAAGTTCTGTTTTTTGAGCCAAATCCAAAGGCATAAGCTCAAAATTACTGTTTTTTTGAACATATTTACAATCAAGAGAATGGTATTTGTGAGATTTTTTATTAACCCAAACAAGATTTAGATTATCTGACGTTTTATTTTTTTTAATATTAGAATCATTTTGAAAGACAATTTCCGCCAAATCACCTTCTTGTGTGAGAATTTTTGCCTTTACCGGATGAGTATTTTTATCCAATATTTCAATTTTTACAGTTTTATTTAAAACCTTTTTTTCCGTAAATTTTTGCTCAAAATATTCTGTTTCAGAAGTTTTTTTTAAGTTTTTATCAATAAATTTCACGGTTTCATTTTGGTCGGCAACAGAATTTCGATTAAAATCAACCGCAACCGTATCAGACTTATAAACCTTCAAAACCTTATATTTATTTTGGTCCTTTACACTAA
Source organism: Cyanobacteria bacterium OH_PDB_112 (assembly GCA_023457295.1). Lineage (GTDB taxonomy): Bacteria > Cyanobacteriota > Vampirovibrionia > Gastranaerophilales > CAJFVJ01 > JAEWLZ01. Next base: position 3,172 of record JAEWLZ010000027.1, on the reverse strand, counting down.
ACCAAATTAAGAAACCACAAATAAAAATAACCAAACTAATAAAAAAGAAATTTTTCATAACCTTAATTATAGCATTGAGGTATAATTTTAGGTGGGTAGTTTTAAAATAGACAATCGGGTAATGACAAATACAGCAAAGAAAATCGAACTTTTAGCACCTGCAAAAGACAAAGAAACAGCTATTGCGGCGATAGATTATGGTGCAGATGCCGTCTATATGGGAGCCTATTCCTTCGGAGCACGTTCACGTGCAGTTAATACAATAAAAGATATAACAGAAGTTATAAACTATGCTCACAAATTTAATGTAAAAGTCTACATTACAATAAATACTATTCTTAATGATGAAGAATTAAAACAAGCTGTCGAATTAATTCATCAACTCTATAAAATAGGAGTAGATGCAATCATAATACAAGATATGGGACTTTTAGAATGTGATTTGCCTCCTGTTGAAATTTTCGCAAGCACACAATGTCATAATGATTCAATTGAAAAAGTTCAATTTCTTGAAAAAGCAGGAATTTCAAGAGTTATTTTGGCAAGAGAACTTTCTCTTGACGAAATAAAAAATATTACTCAAAACACCTCCATAGAAGTCGAAACTTTTATCCACGGTGCTTTGTGTGTTTCTTACAGCGGTCAATGTTATTTGAGTTATGCTATCGGTAAAAGAAGCGCCAATCGAGGCGAATGCGCCCAACCTTGCCGTAAAAAGTACAGCCTAATTAATGAAAAAGGCGAATTTTTAGAACGTGAAAAATATCTTTTGAGCCTCAAAGATATGAATCTTTCATCTCGTTTAAAAGATTTATTGGAAGCGGGTGTAACTTCATTCAAAATTGAAGGACGCCTGAAAGATGTAAATTATGTCAAAAACGTAGTCGCATATTACCGAAAAGAAATCGATAAAGTTATATCAGAAAATCAAAAATCATCGTCAGGTATTGTAGAATTTGATTTTGAACCAAACCTTGAAAAAAGTTTTAACAGAGGCTTTACGGAATATTTTTTAGACGGAAGAAATAATAAAATCCACGCCGATACACAAAAATCAATAGGCGAAAAAATAGGCAAAGTGATCGCCGTAAGCAAAAATTATTTTATTTTAGAAAAAGACACAACCTTAAATCAATCCGACGGGATATGTTTTTTCGTGGGGAATGAATTAAAAGGCACTAATATAAATAAAATCGACGAAAATAAAATTTATCCTCAAAATTTTTCAGGGATTCAAAAAGATACGGTAATTTATCGCAATTTTGATTTTGAATTTGAAAAAAAACTCAAAAACTCTCGCACGAAAAGACGTATTGAAGCACAAATATCGATTGAGCAAGAAAAAGAAAATCTTGTTTTCAAAATAAAAGATAATGATAACCAAATCCAAAAGATTTTAGTTAAAAATGATTTTGAAATTGCGCAAAACGAACAAAAAATGCTTGAAAATCTTCAAAATCAACTCAAAAAATCAGCGGAAAGTGATTTTTCCATATCAAAAGTTACTATTTCTTTAGAAAAAATTCCATTTATCCCAATATCAAAAATAAACGAAATCCGGCGCGAACTTATGCAAAAATTATCTGAAACAAGATTAGCAAACTACAAACCATCACAAAAAAAGCTCGAAAAAACAACTCATCCTTATATTGCGTCAGAGCTTGATTTCAGGGCAAATGTACTTAATGAAAAAGCTAAAGAATTTTATAAAAAACACCATGCCGACATAACCGAAAAAGCTCTTGAATCAGGGCTAAGCGCTCTTGAGAAAAAAGTTATGACAACAAAGCACTGTATTTTGTACGCAACGGGGCGTTGCAAGAAAAAGACAAAATCCGCGGAAAAATTTTATTTGCTTGATGAAAAAAATAGAAGATACAAACTGAATTTTGATTGCAAAAATTGTCAAATGGAAGTGATTTTTTAATAATACTTTTTGAGAATGTAAAAACTCTTTTTTTAAATCAACATAACTATGTAATTAAAAAAGGAGAATTTCATATGAGTGATTATATAAATGAAATCAGATTAGACACAAAAAAAGCAGAAAATTTTTTCGCTGAAAAGTTGGCATTTACGTTAGGTCCTGTTGAACTAAAAAAAATGCTTGAACAAAATAAAGTAAAATTACTTGATGTAAGAAGAAGAGAAGATTACGAAGAATCTCATATCCCTGAAGCTATTTGCCATCCCGCTGCAGAATTGGAAGCACACTTGGGCGAATTATCCAAAAATGATGTACATGTTGTCTATTGCTACAACCAGCAATGTCATTTGGCGGCAAGTGCTGCATTGTTTTTAGCAAAAAATGACTACCCCGTTATGGAACTTGAAGGCGGGTTTCAGGTATGGAAAAAAGATTTTAAGTTTGATGTGACTTAATCTTTTAAATCCAGCATCTTTTTAATAGAATCATAAGCTTTATCTGCTGTTTCAGGGTCGACTTCCATTTCATAGACCTCTTTTTCCAACGAAATAAGAATATCTTCAAGCCCAATCCACTTCATATTTTTACAAATGGCTTTATCTGAAATCAGAATAAATTCTTTTTCCGGATAATCGCGCTGAAGTCTTTCTACCACACCGACTTCTGTCACGATAATAAACTGCTTTGCATCAGAATTCTTGGCAAAATTCATAATCCCTGATGTAGAACCTACATAATCAGCTTTTTCGATTACTTCCATGCGGCACTCAGGATGCACCAAGACAGGAGCATCAGGATATTTTGCCTTCATAGTATCAATATCCTCAGGTAAAATCCTCATATGAGTAGGACAAAATCCCGCAAATGGAATAACTTCAACATCCGGAAGCTGTGAATCCACATAATAGCCTAGTCCCTTATCAGGAACAAAAAGAACTTTCGGAACTCCAAGAGATTTGACAACTTCAATAGCATTTGCGCTTGTACAGCAAATATCAGAATTGGCCTTAACTTCTGCTGATGAATTTACATAACATACAACAGGAACCCCCGAATATTTTGCTTTAAAATCCTGCAAATCTTGTAAGGTAAGCATTTCTGCCATAAAACAGCCTGCCTCAGGCCTGGGAAGAAGAACTTTTTTATCGGGAGAAAGAATTTTTGCTGTTTCCGCCATAAAAGAAACACCGGCGAAAACTATCATATCAGCGTCACTTTCCGCTGCAACGCGACTAAGATAAAGTG
>JAEWLZ010000026.1 GCA_023457295.1 Cyanobacteria bacterium OH_PDB_112 | reverse complement strand
CGCGAGAGCGACCACAGGCCGCCACCGTCGATGCCGAGCTGGCGGATGACGGCGTCGGAGAAGAGGCGGACGACGCGGCCGTTGCCGTCGCGGAATGGGTGAATCCACGCGAGCCGATGGTGGCTGGCGGCGATGGCGATGATGCGCTGGAGACGCGAAAGGTCGGCGGATTCGTACCGCCACTGGAAATGCCCCAGCAGGGCGGGAACGAGTTCGTGCGGCGGGCCGACATGCGAACCGACTTCGACATCGCGGTCGCGGAGTTCTCCGGGCGTCAGCGGTGCCTTGGCGCCAGTCGAGGTGGTGGCGATCCGCATCTCCTCCGGCAGCGCGGCGTAGAAACGCCGGTGCAATTCACGGATGAACTCGGCGGTGTGCGACGATCCGATCTGCGTCGCCGCCCAGCGCTGCACCTCCAGATGGGCGAGCGCGAGGCGTTGCAGGTCACGTTTCGCCGGCTCGGCGGCGAAGTCCTGCCTGAGCGCCGCCTCGATGTCGCGGACGCGGGTCTGCTGTCCCTCGATGAGGTTCGAATAGTAGCAGTGCATCCACCGCGTGAGCTCCGCGAGCTGGGTGCGAAGCGGCTCGCGGACCTTCGCAGAAAGCCGGGCGGCAGACTCCAGGACCGTGCACGCCAAGTCCTCCAGCGGCTGAAGCCGCTGGGTCGGAACCACGGGCTCAATGGCGGTCTTGGTGAGCATCGTTTGCCGATCTTAATGCCGATCTTTAGCGCGCCGTCAAACGTTGACGGAGAATGGCTTTTGCGCTTTTTGCAGCCCGTTGATCGACCGCTTTTGCCGATCTACTTGCCGATCTGGAGCCTAGCGCCGCTCAGAATACCGAAAAAAGCACGGCATTCTCGCACCTCGGAGGCCAATGCGGCCGGACGATCTCGTCCGGCTTTCCATCCTGCATCAGGGGTCTCGTATTCTCATCAGATGCGATGCCCCTCCTTTGTACGAGTTTCAGTGGTCGTGCGACGCCACGGCCCGCCCCCTGATTCCTGTGGAGGCGTTGGGCCACATGGGATCAAAAGACCAAAATCAGGACAACTGATTGCTGGGCTTTCGCCACCATGTCCTCGATTCCGGTGTTCGAATACGTCGGAGCGGGTTCCGGTGCGCTGTCGCCAAGATAGGGCTCGAGAAGGGCGAGAGCGTAGGCGCTCTTCACGGCATAGTTAACATTCTGCGGAATGTCTCCCGTTGCCGCCAGGGTCTTGGGCCCGAGTTTGGCGACAATGACGCCGATCAGGTTGCCGCCTTCGTCGAGTAGCGGGCCGCCAGAGTTACCCGGCTGCACAGGGACGCTGACCTGCCAGCTTCGCGGATCGTCGGCCACGCCGTTGAGGCTGCTGATTTCGCCCTTCGTAAGTTTTGGGCTGAATCCTTGAGTATCGACGTTGGGGAAACCAATGGTCGCTACCGTTTGCCCGAGCCGTACACGGCGGGACTGCGCGACTGGAAGTGGCGAATAGGAGCCATCCTGAATCTTCAGAACCGCCAAGTCGTTGGCTTCGTCGACTCGAAGAACCGTCGCCGACTTCATGCCGGCGGCCGTAACGACGGAAATTCGAGACGCTCCGGCTACGACATGCGCGGCCGTCAGCACATGGCCCTGCGTGGAGACGATGGCTCCGGTGCCGCTGGCCTTTGGGGCGTCTGTTCGAGGGGAACCCAAAGTCTGTGATACGGCGTTCATCTCCTTGCGCTTCGCTTTAGCGGCTTCAATTTCCCTAAAAAGCTCAGCGCTTCTTCTCTGCGCCATCAACGACGCCTGACGCCCGAGTTTTTCTTCCAATGCGGCGCGGTGTGCTAGAGTCGTACCATGCTCCACACGATGCTTTTTGTCGGAAGACGTACTGATATATAACCATGCAAGCGCCTCAGTCTCATCCCTTGGAACGCATTCACCCTCCGAATAGATAACGCAGAGATAGCCTTGTGCCACCGGATGCCCTAGCATCGCAGCGCTTCGCACCCAACGAAATCCCTCTGCATTATCTCTCGGTACACCCTTGCCGCGGATATACCGAAAACCGATTTGGAGTTGAGCCTCCTCGTTCCCCTGTTCTGCGGCGCGACGAAACCATTTCATAGCCTCGGCGCTGTCTTTGGGAACGCCCCGACCTTTCTCGTACATGAACCCTAGAGTGCTTTGAGCAAGTGCGTGACCCTGCTCGGCAGCGCGCTGATACCACTTCACCGCCTCTGGCAAATCGATCGGGATATCGAGACCGCTCTCGAAGGTAAGAGCAACGGAGCTCTGAATAATTGGGTCCCCTTGTTCTGCCGCTCTGCGGTACCATTTTACAGCTTCCTCTGTGCTTTGTCGAACGCCCGATCCCTCAGCGTACGCGGACGCCAACCTAAACTGCGCTTTACCCACTCCATGCTCGGCCGCTTTCAGTAGCCACTTGAATGCTTTGTGGCGGTCGACCGGCACATCTTTGCCATCAGCGTACGCGATTCCCAGATCGCACTCCGCTTGGGCGTCGCCTCCTTCTGCCCTTTTCCGGAGAGCCTCAATATCTGCAGCGGAACAGAGTCGTGGAAGAACAACGACGAAAATTAGGCAGGCGGCCAAGCGGATGATTGTCCTGATTCTCATCGAAGCTCCACGGTTGGGGTTGAGGTTTGCACCGACCATCAAATGCCGTTCTCTGCTGTTTACGACGTTCTGTCAAAGTCTCCGATGTGC